>JABGPG010000104.1 GCA_018645085.1 Deltaproteobacteria bacterium | reverse complement strand
GAATTCCAGACAACCAGAAAACTACTGGTTGCCATTGCAAGCGCGGCAAACAGTGGCGTAAGTAATCCTGTGAGAGCCAGCGGTATGGCTACGGCATTATACAAAAATGCCCAACCTATGTTTTGACGTATTCGTCTACGGGTTGTTTCGATCAAATCAAATGCTATAAAAACCCGTGACAGACTCCCTCTTGGAATTACCACATCAGCGGCCTCTGCGGCTAAGGAAGTTGGTACACCAAAGGCAATGCCCAAATCTGCTTCCGCTAAAGCTGGAGCGTCGTTATTGCCGTCGCCAATCATAACCACAGTACCTGTTGATTTGAACTGGCGAATGACCGCGGCTTTGGCTTCCGGCGGGACTCCTACATATAACTCATCGACTTGATCTTCATAACCACTTTGATGTTCTGCACCGCTAAGTAAAACAACATGTTTGTCTTGCCGTAATCGATTAATAAATTCTTCCCACTCCGGTCGTCGTTGATCACGTGTTTTAATTGCACCGTATATTGAACCATCCCAGCCAACATAAGAGATCACCTCTTCCGCACAGTTGAGGTTTGAGAGTGGTAATTCGAATTGAGCATCAACTTTCCAGTTCAGTAGAGCAAATAAAGACTTACTGCCGACCGCAACTCTACGTCCATCCACTGTTGCTTCTGCACCTTTTCCAGGGTGAACAATAAAATCATCAGCAGTTCTATGTGAATCCAGTTTCGCAATAGCTTCTGCAATTGGATGAGAAGAAAACCTTTCAACCGCTGCCGCATACTCAATTAGCTCATCATCACCAAAAACACTTTCTACACCCATTTGAGCTGTCGTTAAAGTTCCTGTTTTATCAACAGCTACAGTGTCAAACTTGGGTGGTTTTTCGAAAATATCGGCGCTGGAAAAAATGATTCCATTTCGTAAAGCACTGCTGATTGCGTTTGCGGTTGTCAACGGAACAGCTAAGCCGAAAGTACAGGGGCAGGAAACTATCAGTGTCGCCAAACCGGCCAAAAGGGCAGTGCTGGGTTGAACGCCAGTCCACAGCATCCATCCTGTAACCACAACTGCAATGCTAAGCACCAACGGAACAAATAGTCTGGCAATGCGGTCAGCAATACCCAAAGCACCGTGGGTTGAACTCTGCACACTCCAAAGTATACGGGACAGATTTTTCATCTGGCTTTCTACTTTTTGACCCACTTCTATCTCAAGCTTACCTTCGATGATAAAGGTTCCACCAAGCACAGCATCTCCGTTTTTCCGGATAACCGGGAAAGGTTCACCTGTCATCAGCGACTCGTCAACCGCTCCTTCTCCGGAAATGATTGTGCCGTCAACAGGAATGTGTTCATTTTCTCGGATAATCAGCAGATCTCCAGATTGAATTTCATCAGGAGTTAAAGTTAATATTTCCCCATTTCTCACGACGCGTGTTGACGGAGCCCAGGATTCAATAATACTGCTCAATTCACGGGTGGCATTCTTTTTTGCCTCTCTTTCAAAATAACGTCCAACAGTCACTACAGCAACTATCACGGCGGATACGTCAAAATAGAGATTGAGTTTTCCGCTCATGATTTGTCCAACGCTATAACCATATGCCGCCAGAATAGCAATTGCCAACAAATTATCCATGTTCAGAATACCTGTACGAAGTCCTATCCACGCACCACGCAGGATGGGGAATCCTACAAGAAAAATTATGATAGTGGTAAGCAATAACATAACTTTTGGAACTGCATTAAACGCGAGCCAACTGACTGGTTCCAATTCCTCTAAAGAAACCAAACCAAGATCAACAGGATAGAAAAAGGCGAGATTGAGCATCATTACCATGCCCGCAAGTCCTACCGAAAGAACAAACCAGAGCAGGGACAGATCCTCATTATTTTCAGATAATTTGTCAGCATGAAAGTGAGCCCGGTAACCTGAAAGGCTCAATGCTTCCGGCAATTTGGATTTGTCAATAATTTCCGGATCGTAAATGACCTTTGCTGTTGAGGTAGCATAACTTGTAGTTACAGAAAGTATACCTTCAAGTTTTTCCGCACTATGCTGAATCAGGATTTCACAGGAAGAACAGTGCATCCCTTCAATCCTCAGAAAGGCTTCACTGCCTGTTAGTTGTGGTGGGGTTTGTTTAGGAGCCGGAACCGGCTTATTGACGTCAAGAATTCCCTTTCCAAAAGAACTGAAAACCGCGCTACAACCGTGGCAGCAGAATTCATGACCATTTGTTAAAATTGGAGGAATGGGCGATGCTAAACCGCATAATTCACAGCTCATATTGCCCATTCACTTGTACTGAAAACTGACTACTCTGTGGCTAACTCTCTGGATTTACTCAAATTTGTAAGGAAAAGGATTATACCATAAAACAACATTATACCAAAAATTAAAATTAATATGCCGATGAACATATATCCACCTTCTGACCAGTTTGCAATTCTACGCGGCATTCCGGAAGCACCGCCTGCCATAAAGGCATACATTAAGCCAACACCGCCGAAAAAGTAATACTTGGTAGAACTTTTACCTCTGTCATCGTCAAGACTGCGGCCTGTGATTACAGGGTAATGGTGATAAAGTACACCCATCCACATCAGACTCATCGCAAGAAGTACGGTCATGGCATGGCCGCCGGTCCACATAGTTCCATGTAAGTGAAAAGAAAGTGCAACATTTGCTACAACCATGGCAGTAACTCCATCCAATACATAGATCACAAAACCCGCAAGAATCATGATCATGCCTGGTTCAGGCCGTATTCCGTGTTTCCAAATGGTTGCCAGAATAGTGAAGATCGTAAACGCGCCACCAAGTCCTGTACCCCAGCTCATGATGTTCCCATGGTAGGAAAACGTTGAGGGTAGTGCGGGAAACATGGTGTAGAAATGGTGAAAGAAAGATGTAAGAGAAGTAACCAACAGGATCCAAAGTGCCGCATTGGCCAGCTTATCGCTATACAGTTTTCTTGTTCCATCTGCGAGGTAAAGCGGAAGTGTGCCGTAGACTGCGCTGACAATCATAATCGCCATTGCCTCCATCAGATTGTGAGCGAAAATATAAAACACGAACTGAAAAACAACCGGCTCTACGGCCCAGGTGACCATGCTCATCGGCAGTATCCCGTAAAGAGCAAGCAGTATTGGTGTAGCAACTGACATTAAAGGCAGGCCGGTTATCAGTAAGATCAGGACTGCGATCAACATTCCCAACATCCCGGGGTCCCTCAGTGTACGTGGAGAAAGTACTAGATTTTCATGCTTTTCAGAAAAGAACAGCATCCGCAGGACTTGAATCGGATACAAGAATATCATCGAAATTAAAACCAGCGCAATTCCACTAAAACCAAGAATCAGCATTTCCATCGACCACTGTCCAGTCTGTACACCGACAACCGGAAGAGGGAACATCACAGTATAGGTAACTTTGAAACCGCCCAGGACAGCCAGCGTCAGTAAAAGCGCTCCGATATTCATAAAGATATAGAACAGCACTACAAGCGGTCCATTTGCTTTTTTACCCTGACAGCCACCTGCGCGGTGTAAGCTCACTCCAACCATCAATTGAAAGGCAAAAGGGAAGGCCATTGCCGCGCCGTGTAAAGTTAGTGATGTGTAAAATAAATTTGTGTTTAGCTCATAGTACTGTATGACCGGCATCAACAAGCCAAGCAGAGCTGCTATACCCAGCCAGACAAAAGAAGTCATTACAATCAGAGCCGGCCAGGCGTTGATAGCCTCAAGACCATTCTTTGTGTCAACTTTAAACATTTTACCGAATATCGGCGTTTTTTGTATTATAGCACTAGCTGCAGACATTATTTTCTCCCAATTTGTAAGTGTTAAAATAATAAATTCAATCTGTTTAAAACGGTATAATCTACATTGATTTAAAGCAGAGCTGAAATAAGCTCATTCATTTTTTTCCTAATCGAGCATCAGCGAACTACCAGTACATCCTGCATACCGTGATGTACAATTCCGCAGTATTCAAGGCAGCGAACTTTATAATTACCTGCTTCTGTAAAAGTGTGAACAAGAGTTGATGCTTCTTCCATCCCTGGTACTAACATCATCGTAAAAAGAATCCTCCCGTCAGGATGATAGACGGCGAATCCGTGGACAGTATCGATACTTTTTGCATTAAATATCACTGGACGACCTACTTCATACTCCCGTTCGCTAATTTCGTAAAACCATGAACGAGCGGTAACATCGACTTCTTGAAAGTTTCCACCTTGCTTAATCATTGCAGCAGTCGTAACCGGTGGCATATAGACAACACTAAGAACATTTACTAAAACAAACAGTGCAACCACAGTTGTGATCCAGATTCCTTCCATCATTGGATATTTTTGTGACTCTGTTTCACTTGCACCCTTATCTATGTAAGCCTTACGATAGACAATCTTGATGAAAAAATAGAGAAAAGGTAATTGAAAAAAAAGCATAACCGCAAATGCGCCCCAACCATTTGTGTATAAAAAATCAAGCATATTGTATCCCTCATTAATTTTGTTAATCGTGAAAAAACACGATATGATTACCAGCCCCACCCCAAAAAAAAAGCACCTGAAACAGACGCTTCACAAAAGAAATCTAATACCCATTTTCAAAATGGAAATTATTTTCTTCAAAACTTTTCTCAAGCTATCGGTTGTTTTTAAGCTTGTCAAGGTTTAAATTAAAATAATGTGTTTATGTGTCTTTCCCTAATTATTTAAGATTTATTTGGCTTTTTGAGTTAATTAAAGCATAATCAGCATGATATAAAAAACTCAAAGTGGATCATGTAAAAGTGCTTTCAATTTGTTTTTTATTTCAGCTATTAGCATCATATTTTTTCTAATTTATTAACATCAGCAGATGAAGAAATCACGATCAGCAATTCTCTTGGAGTCAACAGGACAGTCAGGATTTGAAGGAGATATATTCAGAGTTATATTTTCATTACAACTTTTAAGAGCGATCATCTTCAGTAACAGTCGCAGGCTTTCAATTTATAATTAACAGATGTTTTCAGAGTCGCTCTATTTAACCACTTTCTTAATTGGACTTTTTGGTGGAACACACTGTGCCGGAATGTGTGGCGGCATTATGTCTGGATTGACGCTGGGAGTTTCAGCAGAGAACCGTCGCAAAAAATTCCTGCCTTATTTACTTTCTTACAATTCTGGTAGAATTATCAGTTACTCCATTGCAGGTGCAATGGCAGCCAGTTTAGGTGCTGTTTCTGCAAATTATGGTTTCGGTATAGAGCTCCGAAAAATATTCACTCTACTTGCTGCTACTGTGATGATTTTTCTCGGACTTTATCTGACAGGCTGGTGGATTTCCGCAATTCTCAAAATTGAAAAAGTTGGTTCATTTTTTTGGAAAATAATTGAACCTTATGCAAAAAAATATGTGCCCATACGTTCCACTGGGCAAGCCCTGATTGCCGGCCTGCTCTGGGGTTGGCTGCCATGTGGGCTTGTCTATTCCACGTTGTTTTTAGCAATGTCGGCAAAGAGTATTTCACAAGGCGTTTTGATCATGCTCAGCTTTGGCATTGGTACTTTGCCTGTTCTAATGACCATTGGATATTTTTCTGATTCATTGATTAAACAACTGCAAAAAAAATGGCTTAGAATCTCTACAGGATTGATGATTATTGGCTTTGGCATCTTTCAATTCAAGTTGCTGTTATAGTCCTTAAATAACAACAACTCCTGAAAGATTTTTTTAAGTTTGATG
>JABGPG010000221.1 GCA_018645085.1 Deltaproteobacteria bacterium | reverse complement strand
CATTGCCTATACATGAAGCAATGGAACAAGCCAGCCAACTTGGTTTTGACGCTATTGAACTATAACGGATTGGTTTGGAAGTTCCAATTATATAAATAACTTTTGAGAACATTACAATAACTTGTCTAGTGAATAAGTAAAACATAAGAAATATGTGAAACCTAAAATATGTCATTGACTTACAAACGAATCATCAAGAGCAATAGTTGAACGTAAATAATGTTTAAGGTGCCGAAGTTTTTTGATCCAACTTTTTAAATATACAAACAATTCATCTCTAATCTGATATACAATCTTTTAGCATGGTTACCTATTGAGCTTATCTCCTGATATATTAAATATTTTTTGAATGTCGCGAATTTAGTATAAGTAGTACAGTTGATATGAAACTTTGTTTAAGTTGTGCTTGAGTCTTACACTACTTTTACTTGCATGTATCTTATTTGAATACACAGACTTAGTCACTAGAACTGCTTAATGTTTGGTGTGCAGGACAAGCTGGATGAAAACGCTTTTGTGAAAATGTAAATAGTTTGCTAAAGCAGATTAATATTTGTAGTCTAAAATACCAATATATCCCCAACTGCTAATTTAAAGCTGATGGGATATTAGGAAAGCACTTTTTTATGTGAAAAGGTGCTGGCAGAGTTACTCCAATTTTGAAGGTTTCTCTGATTGTAATAAGTGATTATTGAGATTTGATTTCAAATCTTCATTTAACCCTTTCAAAGGAGACAAAATGTTTCAACGAATCGTAATTACCTTCACATTCTTTATCTTCCTAACATTGCAAAGCTTAAACGCTCAAACGATACGCTATATGATGTGGGATCCATCCCAGTTAGAAGTAGAAAAAGCAACCATTGCAAAGTTTGAAAGCTCTAATCCAGGAGTAAAGATTGAGGTCAGTGCTATGCCGCCAAAAGAATATTGGCCTCGTATTTCTGCATTGGCTGCCGCAGGCGACTTACCGGATGTTTTTGCGATGTCATCAGGTTATATCCAAAGCTGGCATGCTGACGGACAGCTTCACAATTTGAAAGCCTATGCAAACAAACTTGATATGTCAAAATGGTTTTCTGGAGCAATGGATGTGGCAAGGTTGGGGAATGGACTATATGCTTTTCCACAAAACTGGGTGGCACCTGTAATGTATTTTAATAAGGATGCCTTTGACGAAGCAGGAATTCAATATCCTGACTCAAACTGGACTTGGAACGATTTTCTTACCGCGGCAGTTGCCCTGACTAAAGACAAGGATAATGATGGTAGAATCGATCAGTATGGATTCTGGGCTTATGGTCGCTATGCCCATATAGAACCATGGGTTTTCCGAAATGGTGGTAGTTTGCTTAATCCAAATCGAACCAAAATTACACCGGACTTTAGAGCGGTTGAGGCTATGAAATTTCTGACTGACCTTGCCAACCTACATAAAGTGGCAGCAAAGCCACAGGATATGGAAGGTATTCGCCAACAAGATGTCTTTCCAATGGGAATGTCCGCAATGTGGGTGGATGGTTCATGGAACATCGCCAATGTACGTAAAATCACCAAAGACAAGTTCCGCTGGGGAATCTCTCAAATTCCAAAGGGGCCAAACGCAAATTCTTCTACAGCCAAAGCAAAAGGTTATGCGTGGGCCGATATGTTGGCGGTTTCTCCCAACACAAAAAATGCTGATCTCGCATGGAAATTCATCATGTTCATGACAGGTTCCGGACGTACCGCAAAAGATTTTCTTGGTGGAAAAGTCCCAGCATACAGACCAATTGCAGATTCCAATGCGTGGCTTGAGCGTGATTCACAGCCCTCCAACAAAGAAGTGCTACTTGAAATTGGGTCTGGTACAACCACTACATCATTTACTCCAAAATGGAGTAAATGGAGAGGTTACGCGGCTTCAAAATCCGGTGGAATGAATGGAGAACTGGATGAAGTATTTAACGGAAGACAGAGCTTAAGGCAAGCTATAGACAACTTCGTTGAATATGGTAATAAAGTTTTATCAAAATAAGTTTTGAAACTACCTCAGGCTTCACTGTCAATGCTTGACCGGGAATACCGGCGGGTTGCATATTTTCTCATCCTGCCGGCTCTGACGGGGTTGGTCTTATTCAGGCTATATCCAATTATAGCCTCCTTCTTCATTTCCTTCACCGATTGGAACGTTTTTGGCGGAGGGGACTGGATTGGTCTAGAAAACTACGTCGAAATATTCTCCTCAAAAGAAGGTCGTCTGGTACTGATGAACACTGCTTTGTTTACAGTAATATATGTGCCAGGCATCTTCATCATTGGTTTAGCACTGGCATTGGCACTGAACTCTGGTTTCCGTTGGTCTGCTGGAATGCGGGCGCTTTATTTCCTGCCTTATATTACATCTACTGTTGCAGTAACTTTAACTTGGCGTTGGATTTTTTCCACACGTTTCGGTTTGCTGAACAATCTATTGTTGGATTTGGGAGTAAGCGATCCTCCTGCATGGCTGGGTGATCCCACATGGTCACTTTTCACCGTTGTCTTTGTTGCAGTTTGGAGAGACTCAGGGTTTTTCATGATCCTGTTTCTTGCCGGCTTGCAGACTGTTGACCAACAACTTGTTGAATCGGCACGTGTTGATGGAGCTAACCGCTGGCAAGTGTTTCGTCATGTGACTTTACCTCTACTTGCACCAACCTCATTTTTCGTACTGCTTATCGCAATGGTTCGATCCACTCAGACGTTTGAAATCACTTATGCCCTAACCGGTGGTGGACCGAATCAATCATCAACGACACTCGCGTTTTATATTTACCAAAATGCGTTTGTCCATTTTGACATGGGCTATGCAGCAGCTCTAGCTTATATACTTTGTATTGTTATTGGAGGTTTAACATTAGTGCATCACAGACTTCGTAGAAAGTGGGCTTATGTTTAACCGTCACTTCAAATTATTGATGATCTCTGGACTATTGCTTTATGGCATAATCACGATTTTTCCGTTTTTATGGATGATAATCACCTCATTCAAACCTGTAGGTGATACTTTCAAACTCCCCCCCACCTTGATACCATCGTTGCTGCTGACAGATCAGCCCTTCTTGAATTATGAACTAGTTTTTCAAGAGCGGAATTTCTTACGCTATTTCATCAATTCCTGTATCGTTGCCACACTCGCAGCTTTAGGACAATTGTTTACGTGCTCTCTTGCTGGTTTTGCATTTGCCAGAATTAAATTCCCAGGAAAAAATCTCATTTACGGAGTACTGATAGCAACAATGTTTGTGCCTACAGAAGTGACGATCATTCCCGAATTTTTCATGATGCGCTATTTTGGGTGGCTTGACACTTTGCTTCCTTTGATAGTGCCGTCCATGCTGGTCGGCGCATTTGGAACACTGATGATGACAGAGTATTTTAAGAGTGTTCCACGCGAACTTGAGGAAGCGGCCTTCATAGATGGCGCCCGTACAGTTCACATTATTTTTCACATCTTTCTTCCGGCAGCCCGTCCTGCTCTCGCCAGCCTCTTTGTTGTAGCTTTCATCCATAATTGGGACGAGTTACTGCGACCTGTCCTTTACATTACAAATGATGATTGGAAAACATTACCTCAGGCTCTGATGAACTTTGTCAGCCAATATGAAGCAGAGTGGACTCTGCTCCTCACAGGATCTTTTATTTCGACACTACCATTACTACTGGTATATCTGGCTGCACAAAAACATGTTGTACAGGGATTTGTGCATTCAGGAATAAAAGGCTGAAAATGGAGATTAAGAAGCGTTCTCTTACCACAAAAGCAAATGTCCGGGTTTCTGCCGTAATAATTAAATTTGAGAATTTTAAGCCTGTTCCATTATACCTCGAGGAATCAAGTTATTTTGGTATATTGAATCCCATCATTAATGAAGTATTTGGTGAGGAACATATCCCCATTTATTCACCTACGACCAAGCCAGCGGATTTAAGGAAATCTATAGAAGTTCCACATCAGCACCTAGGATTTCCAAGAGTTTTTTCTTGGTCACAATCAAAACATTCAATTGTCACAAATTCCGGATATTTTCTTTTTGTCCCGGAAGAAATCTCTACTCCAATCGATCGTTTGGGTCATCATATTGGCTTGATGTTGATTGAAAACACAATTCTAATTCCACCACTATATCCACGTCCTGCTTTATGCCTGACACCCTCAGGACCTACCATTCTTAAGCCCTCAATTTCTGATTTGACAATGAGTCTTCCAGGTGGATTTTCTTTGGGACTGCATGGAAAATCAGCCGATCCGCGTTCAACTCTTTTATGCTTTGGGAACGACACTTTAGATTCAACTGTTAAGGTAGAAAAACAAGAACGACTTTTAGCAATTTCCGGGAACACTATTGTTGAAGACAAAACAATGGGAGAAGTGTGGGTTCCGAGAACAGGCATTTTGGCGCGGCTTGCTGGAAAAGATAGGGATGCCCTTCCCCAAAATACTACTGGTCAAAAAGTGGATTTTGAGGTTGAAGGTTTAATGGACTGCAAACATGCAATCCAATGTGGTCCTTTACTGGTGGAAAACGGTGAATTGGTGGATTTGAAACAGGAACTTTTGGATGAGCAGTTCATATTGGAAACAGGAATTCGTCTTCCACCTTCCCGATTCCCCATTGATATAGATAAGACCCGTGCCGCGCGGTTCGCCATCGGAATCACCAAAGATAATAAATTGGTTGCGGTCCTTGTGGAAGGTGGTTCGGCTATAGTTCGGAAAAGTAATGACTCTAAAACTGGTGGAATGACTTTACTAGAATTAGCGCAACTGATGGTTTCGCTGGAGGTGCAAACGGCTATGAATTTTGATGGAGGTGGTTCAGTACAAGGATTTTTAAATGGGGGTGGTGCATTAGTCCAGTCAGGTGAAAAACATTCCTCATTTCAAGCCAAGTTTGAAAGGCCAGTTCCTTATGGTCTTGTATTAGAATAGTTAGATACCAGAATCCTAATAATTTAAAATACAGTATTTTAGTAAATATAATTTAGAAAACATTCATTATGAAGTTGAGAGATTATCCAGACCATGAAGTTCAAGCACTACTGTTTGATTTTGGTAACGTACTGGTTGAAATCGATTTTGCTAAAGTGTTCTCAATCTGGTCCAATTATGCAGGTGGAATGGATGTGTTTCATGACTTTTCCATGAATAAAGATAATGAACTATATGAGCAAGGGAAAATTTCAACTTCGGAGTTTTTTAATTCATTAAGAGGAAAATTAAACCTAAACCTTACGGATGAGCAGTTTCTTGAAGGATGGAACAACATTTTTGTTAGTGAAGTTTCTGGAATTCGCGAGACATTGAGTAAAGTTTCACACAAATTACCTTTATATTTGTTTTCTAACACGACTATTTCTCACCATGAAGTTTGGAGCACTTTATATCCTGATCTCCTTTGCATGTTTAACCAGATCTTTGTTTCCTATGAACTTGGTGCGAGGAAACCAGATGCGGAAGCTTTCTTATCCGTCAGTAAAATAATTAATATAGATCCAAAACATATTCTTTTTTTTGACGACACACTTGAAAATGTAACTGCTGCTCGAAAACTGGGGATGTCTGCTGTTCTTGTAAAAACAAATGAAGATGTGACAAATCATTTTAAATTTCTCAATTTTGATTTAAAGTAAATTAATACAAAAATATTTTTAGTAAAATAATGCTATTATGAAACTAAATTTATAGTAATAATTTTAAACACTAAAACACTAAATATAATTTATAATTTTTTGTGGTACCATCATGAAAATCAGTGCAAGTTATTGGATATTTGAAGGTGGTCTGGAAGGAACAT
>JABGPG010000267.1 GCA_018645085.1 Deltaproteobacteria bacterium | reverse complement strand
ATGAACTTACAGCACCTCATCCAAGAAACAGAATCCGGAAAGCGGCTTGATCAGTTATTGACTACGTTTGATGAAATTATTTCCCGGACACAGGCTCAGCGGTTGTTGAAATCCGGAAATGTTTTAATCAACGGAAAACCCGAATTGTCACCGTCACGGAAAGTTCGCACAGGACAGGAAATTTCTCTCACTATTCCTCCTCCGGAATCAACGGAAGTCCTTGCGGAAGAGGGCGAGCTTGATATTTTATTTGAAGACGAGCATTTAATCGTCATGAACAAGGAAGCAGGTGTGGTGGTTCATCCATCAGCAGGACATCCATCAGGCACACTGGTTAATTATTTACTGCATCATTGTCAGGATCTTTCAGGAATCGGTGGAGTGATGCGTCCGGGCATTGTGCATCGGTTGGACAAGGATACTTCCGGAATACTGGTAGTCGCAAAATCAGATGAAACACACCAGAATTTATCGGAACAATTCAAAGAACATTCGGTCAAACGGCAGTATCAGACATTGGTTTGGGGCGTTCCGGAAAAAGACCATGGAATTGTAAACGCAGCTTTGGGACGTCATCCAGTACGTCGCAAGGACATGGCAATTGTCGAAAACGAAAATCCTGAGGAAGACGGAAAGGAAAAAGGAAAATACGCGGTTACGCACTGGCGTGTTTTACAGCGTTTTGAATTTTCCGCATTACTGGCCTGCCGTCTGGAAACGGGACGTACCCACCAAATTCGGGTGCACCTGACTTCGATTGGTCATCCGGTAATTGGTGATCCGCAATATGGAAAATCTCCGCTGAAGAGGCTCCCGTCAGTGTCGGCAGAATTAAGTCAAACCATAACTAATTTCCGCCGACAAGCCCTGCATGCGGAAATTTTGGGTTTCAAACATCCATCTTCCGGAGAATGGCTCGAATTCTCGGCGCCGATTCCGGACGATTTTCAGCAATTACTGAAAGCAATTCAGCATGATTAGTTCGAAAAGACAGTTCAATATAGCTTGTCTGCAAACATGTCCTAGAGCTGATTTTAAAACAGCACTTGATGAAGCAATAACGCTTGCGGAAGAGGCGGTAACGGCCGGTGCGGATTTTCTAACTCTTCCGGAATATTGCGGAGGATTGAAAACTGAAGGTTCGGCATTTGCTCCGCCATTTGCAACTGAGGAGAATCACCCTGTTTTAAAAGGTCTTCGGAACTTTGCAAAAAACAAGAAGAAATATATTCTCATAGGTTCAATTGCTATAAAAGGTCCAGCGGACAAGATTTTGAATCGTAGTTTTATTATTGATGACTGTGGAAACATCATCAGCCGCTATGACAAAATCCATCTATTTGACATCAAACTCTCGGAACAGGAATCATATCTTGAAAGTGCTACTGTTCAAGGTGGACAGAAGGCGGTAATTTGCCAAACTCCTTTTGGATGCTTAGGACAGACAATCTGTTATGATTTACGTTTCCCTAATCTTTATCGGAATTTGTCGCAATCTGGCGCAGAAATATTATTTGTACCTGCGGTATTTACAAAAAAAACAGGTGCGGCACATTGGCATGTGCTAAATAGAGCGCGTGCCATTGAAAACGGAGCTTTTGTGGTTGCCCCGTGTGCAGTCGGCAATGTTGAAGGTGGAGGAGGAGGCTACGGACATTCACTGATCATCAATCCGTGGGGTGAAATACTTGCTGATGGAGGAGCAGATTCAGGGTTTATCAATGTAAATATTGATCTGGAAGAGGTTAGTTCTGCGCGAACACGAATTCCAAGTCTTAGTCATGACAAAGACTTTTCGTCTTAGCTTGCGATCAATTCACACAATGCGTTAAACAAAAATATTCTCTAATTTGTTTTAAGCTGAGCAATAATATCTCGCAGATTTGTGTCATCTTCAATTTCAAGACTCAGTGCATATTTTGTTTCAACCTGGTCTACAAACTCAACAATCACCACCGAGTCAGCTCCGCAGTCCAAAATTGGCTGATCCAGTTCCGGTTCCAGCGAGACGACATTTTTGAAAAGCGCAGTCAGTTCTGTCTCAAGCGAAGGTTTGTTTTCTGCAACGTCAAAATCTTCGGTCTCCTCTGAACTGGAAACGCGCTCAATGAGTCCCGCAAAAGTATCATCAGCAAAAGTATTTCTGTTTCGCAGATGCTTTATTTTTCCGCTGGAGGTTTTTGCAATAGTACCCGGTTCCAGATACAGGCGTTCACTGGGTGCTATTTGAAAATGTTTGCCGACGATTTCAATAATTTGCTGATCAATGGAAGTCAAAACGTATTTACGGAAAACATCAATGTCTTTAATCAAATCAGCGCGAACTTCCACTGCCACCGCCAAATGTTCTGACTCATCTTCTGCTCCGGAAGCATAAGCCATCAAGCATCCAGGCCGTAATTCTTCAATTCCTGCGAGTACCAGTTCAATATCATGCGGATAATAATTTCGTCCGCGGATGATGATGATGTCTTTGATTCTTCCTGCAAAATATAACTCGCCTTTCCAGAGCAAAGCAGTGTCGCCGGTTGCGAGAAAAGGCTGTTCTTTGCCAATAATTTTTTGCCGGAAAATTTCTTCGGTGGCCTGTTTGTTTTCGTAATATCCTTGCGCAACCGAGGGTCCGCTGACCATCAGTTCGCCGACTTCTCCTTCCGGAAGTTGTTGATTTTCAAGGCCTTTGATCACAATTTCATGACCATCCATTTGTGAACCTAGATTGACCAACATCTTTTTGTCTGTTGCCGGTGCATCGTCGTTCAGGACTTTGACCCGTCCTTCTTTTTCCAAAACATGCCGATCCACGCAAAGTCCATGGAGTCCGGTTTTGCTGCCGGAAAACATGATCACTATTTCCGCCATTCCAAAGCCGGGACGGATAACATCCGCTTTTAATCCACATGCAGAGAAACGTTCATTAAACTTTTTGGTTGGTAAATAATGAACCGGTTCTGAACCGTCTGTTACGGAAACCATGCAGGATAAATCGAGTTGCTGCAACTCCTCATCTGAGATTTTTTTCAGGCACAAATCAAGCGCGAAGGGCGGTACATAACTATGTGCGCACTTGTATTTTGACATTGCCGCAAGCCAGCGTAGTGGTTTGCGGATAAAATGCGCGGGCGTCATCAAAACCGTAAAACCTCCGGAATAAAGCGCACCCATAAGTCCGGCAGCCAAGCCAAAATCATGAAACAGTGGTAGCCAGACCGCGGTGCCGTCTTCCTCTTCAAGCTGCATGAACTTGCGGGCTTCTTCCAAATTTGCCATCAAGTTACTGTGCCCAATCATGATGCCTTTCGGCGTACCTGTGCTTCCGGAAGTGAACTGTAAATATGCTGTGTCCTCAGCTTTAATTTCCGGTGCAGAATATTCTGCGGAAGTTTCAGCAAGTATTTCCTGAGCAGTCGCGATTTCTAGTCCGCTGAAAACTTTTTGCAGTTCCGGTGGTAATTGATTGCGTAAAAATTCCGCCAGTTGAGAGCTTACTATTATTAAACTTGGTTTGCTGACTTTTAAAGTTGGCAAAAAAGTTTCCAGATAAGCCGCCATATTTTGCGGTCCTGCAGGTTCCGACAATGGTACCGCGAGGATTCCCCCATACAAACAACCGTAAAAGATTTTGACGAATTCCAAACTGTTTGGCAGAATGACCAGCACACGCTCACCTTGTTTAATGCCGCGTTTTTGCAGGGAAGCAGCTACTTGACACGCGGCCTGATCATTTTGTTGATAAGTCATCGAAGCGGAAGTTCCGCCGCCGACAGTCTTATTTTCTCCATCTTCGAGGAAAATAACACAGTCTCTTTCAGGATGTTCTACTGCCCTTTGCCGGGCAACTTCGACGAAATGTGAGTAATTGCTTGGTTTCATGTTTTCAGGTTGATTGCTTTAAATTTGGTGTTCTGTTATCAAAAGAATATTTTTCATTGAAGCACAGTCTATCACATAAAAGTCTGACCTCAAGAAAAAAGGTGCTGCAACTGACTACTGTAATATTTTTTTAACAAATTTCATAGTTGTTGAAATCACCTCTTCAAATTCCTGATCGAGAATGACAACGTGTCTTGATTTCTCCATCCAATGCGATTCACGGACTGCAGACTGAACACCGCGGAAAATAATCTCACCGCTATTTAAATCTACGGTTTCATCCAAATTTGCCTGGATGATCAAAATTGGCTGATAAATTCGAGCAAGACGCTTTTTTATGTCAGCTTGCAATTTCAGCAGTTGTACACCGGCTTTCAGAGGATTAACTTTGTAACCTTGCCACGGCATTGCGTCTCGGTCATCTTCAGTTTTTTTGGGCACAGCAAAAACGAAAGGAGAAGCAACAACCATAAAAAGTTTACGCAGCAGTGAAGAGGCAAGTCGCATTGCGGGAGCATACAGCAGCAAGGCTTTAATTTCAGGATGTTCTGTGGCAAGATGCAGCGCAAGGATGCCGCCGGTAGATTCTCCGCCAACAATAACTCTTGAACATTTTTTCTGTAGTTCAGCATAGGCTTTTTCGCAGACTGCAATCCATTCCCTACGATGAGTATGACTCAACTTCTCAGGAGTTGTTCCGTGTCCCGGGAGCAAGACTGCTGAAACAGTGAATCCTTCATCATGAAAACGCTTGGCCAGTGGGCGAACCTCAGCCGTAGTTGCAGTAAGACCATGCAGCAAAAGAACACCGTCAGCTCCTCCTTGCCAAAAAAAACCACCTCCTTCCAGCTCAGGATTTACCAGAGGAGGCTCTGCTGAGATTGATGAATTTGATAGTTCAGGATTATTATGGGAGCGGTTCATTTTGTTTGTTTTTAACTATTTTTATTTAGTCTTTAAATTACACGATTTCCGCAATTATCAGCAGGTATCGTCTGTTGTGTTTTGTGTTTTGTCTTGATACAAAAATCAGCAAGTTATAGACTAGATTGTTTTATTCTCAACTATTAAGTCTATAGTATTTTTAGTCTAGGTTCTTTATGATTCGTGTTCAAGCACTGAGCAAAAATTTTAACAACTTCCAGGCAGTCGATCAAGTTTCATTTGAGGTTCAGCGTGGAGAAGTTTTAGGTTTTCTAGGTCCGAACGGCGCAGGCAAATCTACAACTATGAAAATGCTGACCTGTTTTATCCCTCCCAGTTCAGGCACAGCTGATATTTGCGGCTTTAGTATTCTGGACAATCCTCTTCAGGTTCGTGCTCAAATTGGTTATCTTCCTGAAAGCGCGCCTTCTTATGACGAAATGCTGGTTGGAGAGTTTCTCAGTTTTGTCGGCGAGATCCGCGGTTACAGCGGTAAGGAACTTCAAAGAAGAGTCAGTATTGTGACCGAGATGACTGCGCTTGGCGAGGTCAAAGATCAAATGATCGAGACTCTTTCCAAAGGTTTTCGGCAGCGTACCAGTCTTGCTCAGGCATTGATTCATGATCCGCCGGTGCTGATTCTTGATGAACCTACGGATGGACTTGATCCTAATCAGAAACATGAGGTGCGCTCACTGATTAAAAACATGAGTGAGGAACGTACTATTTTGATTTCCACGCACATATTAGAAGAAGTTGAAGCAGTTTGCACACGTGCCATGATCATTTCAGCGGGTAAAGTTGTGGGTTACGGAACTCCGGATGAACTCATGTCTCAATCGCTGTACCGTAATTCTGTTACTGTAAGTGTGAATGGTGCAGATCCGACACAGTTGCTGAACGATTTTAATAAGCTGGATTTTATCTACTCAGTTGAACGCGTTCCTGATAAACGCAGTGGTGTTGTGACAATGCGTTTGTTTCCCGAAAAAAAGGAATCTATTGCACTGCCGTTAGAAAAATATATATTTGCTCAGAATATACCGATTGAAAACTTCAATGTAAATCGGGG
>JABGPG010000266.1 GCA_018645085.1 Deltaproteobacteria bacterium | reverse complement strand
TTTTGGCTTTAACTCTATGTCTCACACAGTATGCTTTGCCAGAAATAATCCGCAGATCCAGCTGATGTATTTATTTATATTTTGCCAATAAAGTAACCGCATCCAGGTAAAACCAACTGCTCATTCTTGAGCGTGCAGGAACGTTTCAGAGCTTGAGGAGTAAGATCTTGCTCCACTTTGGCCGGTAATTTAAGATGTTGTTCTTCGGTAGAAAAATTAGCGGCAATCAACAAAGTTTCTGTTTCTGTCTTCCTCTCAAAAACATAAGAATTGCCTTCAATCAAAATCCGCCTAAAAGCACCTCTTTGCAGCGCTGGAAAAGCTTTACGTATTTTTAGCATTTCTCTTAAAACGTTATAACTACTGTCAGGAGAAGCTTTAGCTTGATCCAGAGACAATGCATTTTTTGCAGGTAGCCAGGACTTGGCTCCAGAATTAAATCCCTGATTTGCTAATGTTGAATCCCATGGAAAAGGAAGTCTGCAACCATCACGACCTTTAATTTTCGGCCAGAAGTGAATGCCTTGTGGATCACGAACCTCTTCTTTTGAGATAGGATATTCCTCCATATCAACTTCTTCGCCATAATAAATAATCGGAGTTCCTCTCAAAGACAATAATAACAAAAGCATCATTTGCTGAAAACCTTCACGTTCAGCGAAGCAGTTAAAGCGAGTCATCATTCTGGTACAGTCATGATTACTGAGTGACCAACAGGGCCAACCGTCTTCAATCATATCCTCTGTAAAACGTACTACATGGTCAAAGTACTCTGCGTTCATCTCTTTACTCAGCATCGCGAAAGTGTAGGCCATATGCAGTCCGTCACCATGTTTCACATAATCCGCACCGAGTTTCAGCGTTTCATCCAAACCTTCACTGCTGCCTATTTCACCAATCGAAGTAAAACTTGCTTTCTCATCAAATATTTTACGTAAATAGTGTATAAATTCAATATTTTCAGGACGATCTTTTGAATACTTGGTAATGTAGCCGCTTAACGGATTTGCTTCTTGACCGTCTTCCAGTAGTTTTGAATCAGCAGGTCGTTTTGGATTATCACGTAATTCCCGATCATGTGCATAATAATTTGCTGTATCCAGTCGGAAGCCGTCAACACCGCGGTTCATCCAGAAACGTACTACCTCAGCCAGTGCTTCACGCACTTGCGGATTATACCAATTTAAATCCGGCTGTTCTGCTAAAAAGTTGTGCAGATAATATTGTTCCCGTTGCGGGTCATAAGTCCAGGCGGCACCGCCAAAAACGGCAAGCCAGTTATTCGGCGGTTCACCGTTAGGTTTTGGATCTGCCCAAACATACCAGTCTGCTTTGGAATTAGTGCGGTCCAGCCTGGATTCTTTGAACCATTCATGTTGGTCTGATGAGTGATTGAGCACTAAATCTAAAACCACCTTGATCTCACGTTTGTGGGCTTCCGCAACCAGATTATCAAAATCTTCCAGAGTGCCGTAGTCCTTGTCAATATTACAATAATCGCTCACATCATAACCAAAATCTGCTTGAGGTGAAGGAAAAAAAGGAGAAAGCCAAATTGCGTCAATACCTAAACCTCCGCCGTTTCCATCATTAAGATGATCTAGTTTTTTCGTAACTCCCTGCAGGTCACCGATGCCGTCGTTGTTTGAGTCGCAAAAACTTCTGGGATAAATCTGATAAAAAACTGCTGATTTCCACCAGTCTTCACTTACTGTCACATTGAGATAATTATTCGGAGAATTCATTTTTTTCTTAAAATAAAATAAGTTATATTTGATAGATTCGTCAAAACTCTGAAACCACTAATTTGTTATTTTTGACGCTGCCGTTATCAGTAACTGACAATCAATAAATTTGTGTTTCAGGACTTAACGGAACCGGTAACCAATCCACGCACAAAGTAACGCTGCAGAGCAAAAAATACAAGTAACGGCACAACAATAGAGATGAAAGCACTGCTGGTTAATATCTCCCAGTTATCACCTCGTGAACCTAACAGTTCGCGTAATTTTGAGGTTAGTACAATTTGTTCATCTTTTTTGCCCAGAAACACGAGTGCGACCAGCAAATCATTCCACACCCATAGAAATTGAAAAATACAAAATGAAGCCAACGCAGGCACAGATAAAGGCAGAACCAAACGTGTAAATATCTGGAAATGTGTCGCCCCGTCAATTTTAGCGGACTCTATGATCTCCCTAGGCAAACTGCCCATATAGTTACGCAACAAATAAATGGCTAGAGGCAAACCGAAACCGGTATGTGCCAGCCAGATGCCGGGATACGATTTTGCTACCATGCCAAAATAATTTCCAATGTCATTGTACATGCTCAACAATGGAATCAATGACATCTGCAACGGCACCACCAATAATCCAACTACAAAAACAAAAAGTAACTGCCTTCCAGGAAATTTCATCCAGGCAAAAGCATATGCGGCAAAAGAGGCAATCATAATAGGAATTACAGTTGCCGGAATTGTGACTTTCAGCGTGTTGATGAAAGATTGACCAACTCCTTCTGAAGCTAAAACTTCTCGGTAATTGTCCAATGAAAAAGTAGGCGGAACTTTCGCAACATAAAAAATCCTTTTTCCGCGTTTGTGCTTGAAAGGCACAGCAGAAATCCATTCATAATCACCGTTTTCCTGCAGTGTAAAAAGACTGCCGTCTTTAAATATTGCGGTTTCTCCGGCTGTATTCGCAGTCAATTTACGGAAATTTGTACTGAAGGTCTGAATTATTTTACCTCCTGGTTCAAGCAATTTTCCGGAAATAACATATTTTCCATCCCGTTCGTACTGATCTTCCGGAATACCGGTCCTCCTGAATTCATTTCGTTCCGCGGTTGAAAGCGCTGTCCACCATCCTGTGAGTGCAAGTTGATCCTTGTCACGGAATGAACTCACCAGCAAACCGACGGTAGGCAAAATCCAGAGCAACACCAAAACCAAAAGTCCGGTTGAATTGAGGACTTTAGCAAAGCTTAATTTTTTGAGTGACAAGGGATTCATCGTCCTTCCTCTTCTTTACGGAAATTACTTATGTTCCAGACCATAATTGGAATAACCGCAATCATGATCATCAGTGCAATCACACTTCCCCTGCCGGAATCTCCGCCGCCCCGGAACATCCAGTCAAACATCAGATTTGCCAAGACTTCTGTATGCCACTGACCGTTTGTCATGGCAAGTACAATATCAAAAATTTTGAGCACAATAATTGTGATTGTTGTCCAGACAACCATGATCGTTACCACAATTTGCGGAATCATGATTTTGAAAAATATCTGTATCTCATTTGCTCCGTCTATCCGTGCTGCTTCCAGAGATTCTTCCGGAATTCCACGCAGGGCCGCACTAAAAATCACCATCGCGAAACCTGTCTGAATCCAGATCAAAATTACCATCAGGAAAAAATTGTTCCAGAAAGGTAGGGTAATCCAGGCTTGGGGCTCTGCGCCGAACAACATGACAAAGGCATTCAAACTGCCTATTTGCTCAATTTCCGGACCCCGATAATCATAAACAAATTTCCAAATCACACTTGCGCCGACAAACGAAATTGCCATAGGCATAAAAATCAAAGACTTGGCAATTGTACCCCATGAAACTTTGTCGGCAAGCACTGCTACCAACAATCCAAAAACTACACTCAAGGTTGGTACAAACACCAGCCACAGCAGATTATTATAAATCGCCTGCATGAACTCAGGGTTGCCAAACGCCCAAATGTAATTTTTTAGACCTACAAAGTCGAAACCTCCAAAGTTAAAGAAACTCAAACGGATTGTTTCAAAAACCGGATAAACCAGATAAACGGAGAGTAGAAATAAAGCCGGAGCCAAAAACAGCCACGGCTGGATTGCCCTGCGCCATTGATCTTTAGAGGGTGAAAAACCTTCCGCATCTGAAAATATCCGTTCGAGCAGATAATTGCTGCCGGCAAAGTATAGAACGCAAACGCCTATACCTGAGACAACGGCAATTAAAGCATCTAAAAGTTGTCCTGCCATAATAATTCAAATGAGAAGAGTAAAAGGAAGGTACCGCAAAAGACGCTTAAAACAGTCCGCCGACAGAATACACAGATACGCACCCGCTTTTTACAAAAAGAAAAAATCGGATGCGCGTCACTTGGACAAACTGCATTTTTCAAGACAGCGTCTTTAACGGTCGTTCACTATAGTATTTATTACTTAATGGAATCCCAACTGGCCTGTACATTATCAGCAACTTTTTTCGCAGAAGCGCCACTAACATAATATACCATTTGACTCCAGAAAGCTCCTGCGCCGATTGCACCCGGCATCAAGTCGGAACCATCAAAACGGAAAGTGGTTGCGTTTTGCAGGATTTCACCTTGCTTACGTAAAATTCCGCTGGAGTACTGGCTCAAGTCCACACCTTTATGAGGTGTTAAAAAGCCTGCGCGTGCCATCCAAATTTCGTGAGCTTTTGGATGCTGCAGAAACTCCATAAAAGCACGGGCTGCTCCACTGTCCTTGGTCATGGCGATCAAGGTTCCACCACCCAGCACAGGATTCCCCAATTTTTTGGTGGAATAAGAAGGGAAGTAGAAGAAATCTGCGTCTACTCCGACTTTCACGCTTTTAGGAAAAAAGGCCGGAATAAAGCTCGCCTGACGGTGCATATAGCATCGAGGCGGTACAGTGAACAAACCTTTTGGACTGTCCCTGAAATCAGTTGATCCAACTGCGGCCATTCCTCCGTCCACATACTTGCTGTTTTTTGCAAACTGACCAAAGGTTTCAATCGCACCCACAATACGTGGATCGTTGAACTTTATGTCATTCGTAACCCAACCGTCATAAACAGCAGGTGACTGTGTGCGTAGCAGCAGGTCTTCAACCCAATCAGTTGCAGGCCAACCGGTGGCATCTCCTGAGCCAAGTCCGATACACCACGGTGTTCCGCCATCCTTGACAATTTGATCGCTCAACGCAACCAGTTCTTCCATGGTATTTGGTACAGTATATCCTCCGTCAGTAAAATTTTCCGGCGAATACCAAACCAGGGATTTAACGTTCACGTTAAAGAAAAAACCGTAAAAGTCTTTCTTACCGCTTTTGTTTTTGTATGTGCCAAGATCAACCCAGGACTGTCCGGCAGCATAATTTTTCTTAACCCAGTTTGCGCTCTTGCTACCAAGCGGAACCAATCCTCCAATGGCGGCCATATTTGCGGCAAGACCAGGTTGCGGAAAGGCAGCAAGATTTGGAGGGCTGCCTGCCTTGATGTCAATCACGATTTGCTGTTCGAAACTGTCCGAACCGGCATACTCAACTTTTGCACCCGTGGCCTTTTCAAAATAGGCTGCGACTGCCTCAAAACTTTCTTCATCCGCGGTCAACCACGGTCCAGAGATCGAAACTGTTTGTCCGCTGAGGTTCGGTCCCTTATACTCACCTGCCGTCGCAGGTAGACTTATCAGCGTTGTGGAAACGACTGCCAGCAACGCGCCTTTCATGCAACTCATGAAATTTTTCATATCCCTACTCCTTTTTCTACAATTAGCATTCCGGCAAGGCAATTTACCATACCGTAATAACGGTTTTAAATAGTTTTCCAAAACGTTTTGGAAAAATTTAAATACCCAACACGAATTAAAACTACTCCTCATATTTTTAATTGTCAACAAAAAAATATGTTTTTTTTCATTTATTTTATTATCCTCAAATTCAGAACTTGACATCTATGGCCTAAAGCTGATAGTTAAAAGGCTCAAAACGATTTGGAAATATTGTGTATTTTCAAGTTATCATTCATGATTAATCGGTAAATAGTTCTAAAACGATGTCATTCAAACGAAGCTGGAAAGCTATTTTATGTTAAGTATTTAAATAATTAAGCTTTCT
>JABGPG010000275.1 GCA_018645085.1 Deltaproteobacteria bacterium | reverse complement strand
TGATTATTCAGCCTGTCACCCTGATCCTCTTCTCTGCACTATCCTGATTCTGCTGTGCTAGTGTCTGTGGAACCTGGTGTTGAGTTGTTGGAGTTTTACTCTTTTTGTTTATTTGAACCCAGGCCGCACGTAATTCTTTGAGCAAATCAATGACAACAACAATGGGTTGTGTCTTTTTTTCCATGTTTGCTTCAATCAGTTGACTAAACATGTAGCTGTAAAGTGACTGCAGATTTTTTGCAATATCACCACCCTGTTCCATGTTAAGGGTCGCCATCAGTTCAGTCACAATATTCTTGGCTTTAATCAGGCAGTTATGGACTTTTTCAATTTCGCCTGATTTCATATGCTCAACAGCAAAGCTGGCATTTTTTATTGCTCCGTCATAGAGCATAATTATCAGCTTGTTTTGATCAAGTGTATTGACAGAAGCTTTTTTATAGGCATTCTGATAGTTACCATAGGTGCTCATCGCATCTCCTGAATCATTTTATAATTAACTCTTCTTCCCCCCACTCATTGCGGAGAGTTGTTGACTGATATAACTTTGCTGGGATTTTAATCTCCCCATCGTACTGTCCAGCTTGGCAAATTTATTTTGCAGGCGTGAACGTTTGCTGTCTGCTCTTTTGTTTAAGCGTTTAATTTGCTCGTCAAAACTACTCATCTGTCCGGTGATATCATCGGTGGCACGTTTGACATTTCCACCTAAAGGATCATTCAATTTGCTAAGTTTATCACCTAACTTAACTGCAACACCTTTTGATATTTTTACCGTAGCTTCTTCTGCATCAAGCAGATCATTCTCGCCGAGGGTAACGAATATTCTCAAACCTTCAGTATTTGAGCCTTCCGCACCTACAAGCAACTGTCCTCTGCCTTTTGCTTCTACGTTACCGATGGAGCCCGCGACATCCTCACCGGCAGTACTTATTCCATCCACAAGACCTAAACTTGCCAGATCCATGCCGGAACCTGCTTCAACATCAATAGTACTGTTGCTACCGTATGTACTGGAAACTATCTTCAAGCGGCCTTCTTCCTCACGTACCTGTATCCCGCGGCGTCCTAAAACCTTGTCTTCCATCAAGCGGTTCTGAATGGTTTTTGCCAGACTTCCAGGTGTATAAATGTCCTTGCGTAACTCAAGCGGATCAGACACTCTGCCGTTCATTTTTACCACCAAAACGTTGTTTGTATCATCAACCTTGATTGTTCCAGTAAGTGGTGTGCCCTGGTAAAATCCACGTTTGGCCGTATTTGAAACATCCACTCGGTAACCGTTTGGATTTACCCTTGTTTCTTCAGTCATGCCCAGAAAGCTGACTCCAGGATTATCCGTATTTCCGTGACTGCGGAACAAATTTGCCACATCAGAAAAATTATCAACAATTTTTTCGTTTAACTTTTTCTCATCAATCGACATAAGTCCGCGGTCATCGATTTTCAGACCTATCGAAAAAAGCATATTCGTAGACTGCGGTAAGCCACTCACTGTTGCAATTGTAGTGGTTGCAATCTCATTGACCATCTGGGCCAGATTTCTATCACTCAGCAAAGGTGCAGCTGTGTTTGATGACTTGTCGAACTTTGACATTTCTTTTGCGGTTGCCTGAAATGTATTGTAGGCATCAACAAAATCATAAATCCGTTCCTTCGCTACCTCTGTGTCACCCAGTACAGATACAATTACCGGCTTTTTGCTGGGTGCAAAAAATTCAAGGTCAAGTCCCGGAATTACATCACTCGCTTCATTCTCCGAACGTCTAATCTCAAGCCCTTCTCCGCTCCTGCTGGCACCAAGACGCAGCACTAAATCCTGCGCAAGCCTGACTGTCGAGGTTTCTGTTGAAATCGTAAACGAGTCATCTTCAAACAAATCACCTTTTCCAAGAGCTAACCTTAAACCTTCGTCAAACAAAACAGGCGTACCGGGCACATAACCTTCTCCAACTTCCACCGAACCTGAACCGCCAAACGTATCTTCCCAGCTCAATTTAAGCGCACGTGTGATACCTACAGAACCTCTTTTATCTACGACAAAAGTGTATGTTTTGGCGATATCCGGTTCATATTTACCCGACACTTCTATCGACGAATTACTGAGTCTGCCTGATAATCCTCCAATTCCATCACTGACACTGAGAGCGCTTGTATCCTTCGAGTCATCAATGCCCTCATATTCCGCGTAAGTCTGCCATTTTGCCAGTACGTCTACTTTATTGGAAACCCCACGGTGCTCTTCATCGCTCCACCACATATCTTCTGAAGTCGGTGCGATAATATCCACATCAGTTGTATCACCGTCCCTTAAAACACTGGGGTTCACCTCAATAAATAAACCGTGTCCCAGAGGTAAACGTTTTGGATCGCGCTTGCCCTTTTTACTGAATTCCAAATCGAAAAGCTCTTCACCGTCTTCTGAATCAAAAGCAGTGGCTTTATCAAAAGGACCTTCGCCTTTACCTACTTCTCCCAAATACGGGTGACCAATATTGACAGAACCTTTTTCTCCGCTTTCAGAGAATTCGTAATGCAATTTAAGCGGACTTGGTCCTCCGACCTGTCCATTGCCTTCAACTCGAAAAACGACTGTATCATCCTCCAGACCGTCGTAAGTACCGACTACTCTAACCCCGCCATCTGAGGCCTTACTACTCCAGTCAGATGGTTGTGAAATTTTAGGCGCGCGGTCTGCAGCACTCATCCACCAGAACAAATCAGATTTTTCCGCGGCAACATCAACAGTAAAAGTATCACCCGCAACAACTTCACCGTCACTTATCAATAATTTTAATCCGTCAGTAATGTCGAGCGGACTTCCCGGAATATAATTAAATTTATTGATTTCTATTTCACCTTCTCTACCGTTCTTGTCCTTCCAACCAATGAGTACACCGGAATCAGAAGGTATCATTCCGGAACGTACTACTTGAAAAGTAAAGACGTTATCCTCTTCTCCATTGTAGGTTCCGCCGACTTCAACGATGTTTGTTGAACCACCAAATCCTGCGCCGGCAGTCGTTTCAGGCGCTTTTACGTCAAAACCTTTCCAGTTCGCAGTTTTTTCAAATGTATTTTCGTAACTCGGCCCATCAACTTCACCACCCTGCAGATTTACATCAATATTAATTCGCCCCTGCTCACCATTTAGATTACTGGTCAACAGCAAACGATAAGGTGTATCACCGTGTGTTTTGGCGATGTAGGCTTCAACATTCGCGTCTGAATTGTTGATAGCCCGTTTCAGGTCGATAAGCGTATCTTTACCTTCAGCAAGATTGATCGTAACCGCTGACTCATCCTCATCGTCTCCAACTTTAATCTGTACTTTTCCGGTGCCGATGCGGGTTGTGTCACTCTCAAATCCCTGTGAAGTTATTTGATGCGATAAGGCAACAGACTCCACGATAATTGAGTGCCTGCCCGGTACAGAATCTTTCCGCGCTTTTGGCACAACCACATCCGGATCGCTGGTTTCTACTTTACGGGCTTCCCAGATTTCAAATTTATCGAGTGCTTCAGTTACACCCTGGAGTTTATTCAACTCCGATTTCACGGCTTCCCAAGCCTTCAACTCGCTTACTTTCTGTTCTTTACGGACTTCCACAGGTTTAATACGACGCTGCTCGATTGCCATAAAGCGATCGACGATCTCTCTCGTATTCAGATTTGACCCTAAGCCGGTAATTGCGTTCGGATTTAGTTCTGCCAAGACGGTTCCGTTTTTTGAAGCAAGCAGGTTTTGTCGACTACCGGAGCATTCTCCGGGAAAAAGGCAGAAATTTGCCTAGTTGAATTTAGTCAACTACCTGATATAAAAAAGATTTCTATTTTGCCGGTTCAAAGCAAACCGACCGCTAGAAATCATTTCAAAAAACATTCCAATTAGCCGTTTGCATTCAGTAACTGTAAAACGGACTGAGGAACCTGATTGGCCTGTGCCAACATTGCTGTTCCGGCAGAAAGCAGGATTTGATTCTTGACCAACGAGCTCATCTCCTGTGCCATATCTGTATCTGCCAACATAGATTCTGAAGCAGTCAGGTTTTCCTTTGATACACGCAAACTGTGTAAATTTGCCTCCAGCGCATTTTTCTGGAATGAACCTAAATTTCCACGCATCGTTGAAACATCATCAATTGCCTGATCAATCAGCATTAGTGAGTCTTGTGACGCGTCTGCGTCCAGCACATCAATTTCTGCTAAACTTTGGAAGTTACTAGTATTGTCAACTCTATTTGCAAGTTGTTCAGGATCAATACTGTCCACCGAGAAACGCCGTAATTGGCCTTGATTCGGACCAATTTGAAAAACGAGGGAATTTTGTGATACATGTACGAAACCGTCAATATCCTCACCTACCAGGAATTCATTATCTTGTTCACGTTTGAGCAAGCCGGTAAAGCGGTTATCTGTACGATTAAAAATTTCGTAAATCACATCGTCTGTTGTTTCACCATACTTCAAGGTGATTCCTTCAGCTTCTGCACCAGGAGCACCTGTGAGAAACTGCCCACGCCCCATCGCTGCACCACCTGCATTGACCTCAGGCAAGCCCCCGATTGTACCTTCCACATCACGTCCGGAAAGAGCATAAACCGCTTCGTGTGCTTTTGTCTCTGCACCAAAATAGTTGTCTAAAGTTGAGGAAACAGTAAAGCCCGGATCACTGCCGAATTGACGATGTCTCAACACGATAATTTCGTCCATACCGGTGACAAATTCGTTGATCTCACCTGGTGTTCTCGCGATCTCACTCAGCGCGTCATTTAAGGTATCGAAGTTTTCCAGAAAGGGACCTAAATTGTCTGAAGGACGATAAATAAAAACATCCAGTTCCATGCCTGCTTCGTCTGTCACTCTTTGCATTTCATGCGCAATCAGCTGTTGAATTGCACGTTCCGTTCTCAGTTTTGCGTCCGGAGTTCCGTTGCGATTGGCGGAGCTGATCAATTTTTCAATTGTCTGTCGTAAATCATTGTTGTTTTTCAGATCGATTGAAACTGTACGACCACCTTCATTAATCACAAAAGAAATCGAGTTATTAGGATCAGATGATGAAACATCCTGCAGACTCAATCTCCGCATAGCAACCGCCATTGAGCGTGTAGCGACCTGAGTGATATCAATTTTTAATCCGTCTGCAGCAGTTGATTTTGATCCTTCTGAAGCAGAAACAAATTCCAGCCCGTTTCCAACAGCAACTCCTGTTGCGGAATTACTACCGTCAAGCAATGTTCGTGTACCAAACTGAGTATTACGGGAAATATTTTTTAAAGTTGAGAGAATGTTTTCAACTTCATTCTGGTCAGCCTGCAGAATTTTTTCGTCATTAGTACCTTCGTTTGCAGCATGTACCGCCAATTGGCGTAAATTAATTAACATGTTGCTCACTTCATTTAAGGCACCTTCTGTAGTTTGAATCATTGAAATGGATGATTCGGAGTTACGGATTGCTTGCCCCAGCCCTGAAATCTGTGTTTTCATCTGTTCAGAAATCACGAGAGATGCCGGTCCATCGGCCGCATGATTGAGTTTCCGCCCGGAAGACAAACGCTCCAGGTTTTTACCCAATTCCCGCTCAGTCGACTGCAGGTGTCTCAGCGCGTTCAGTGCTGCAATATTTGAATTGACTCGCAATGCCATGTTGTTTTATTTCCAGTGTACTGACAAAAAGGTTCTCATGACCTCTTATCGGCACGCAGTTATTTTTCTTTAGCTGTTAATAGATCTGCATCAAAAAATATTCAATAGATTTTATGCAGTTCTTCCTTTCATCGACAGCTCAGACTTTTTCTTTAGTAATTATTTGCTGTTTCTGGAAAAAGCTGAAATCCACTAGCTCATTTGTAATTATTTGCTGCTTCTGGAAAAAGCTGGAATCCACACTGTCATTGCTTACAATGCGAGAAATCTTGAATCTTAATGGTATTGGAGAGTTAGTTTAGGTAAGTTTGTTC
>JABGPG010000069.1:4087-6005 GCA_018645085.1 Deltaproteobacteria bacterium | reverse complement strand
TTTTGCAGAAATCTGCTTTATTACCTCCATCCTAAGAAGAGGGAATACCTGTTGAATAAGTTGGTAGACCATCTTGAAAAAGGAGGTTGGCTCGTGCTGGGAATTACAGAAACTGGTTACAAGTTAGATAGAATGAAAAAACTGTCTCTCAGCATCTATCAAAAAATTTGAATCATTTTTTTATATTTCAAAAATATTACTATGGATATTGAACTCGAAAGTACAGGAATTAAAGTAAAAGGCAATTGTATCATCCAGGAACTCCTTCCTTTACAAAAGACAATGTTGGAACTTGTCGAGTCAGAACTTAGTAGTGTAGAGCTTGATTTATCGGCCGTAGAAGCAATTGATACTGCGGGAGTTCAACTTATTGCGGTTTGTCGTAATAATGCATTGGAAAAAGGTAAGACCTTCCGGATTAGCTCTGAGTCCGAAGCAGTCAGGGAAGCACTAATAATAACAGGATTGGAATCAATGCTTGATAATTCTAATAAAGCATAGCAAGTTATGACTGCAACAATAATGACAGTTGACGATTCGAGAACTATCCGCGGACAAGTCCGGAGGACGCTCGAACAACAAACTGAAGAAAATTACACTATTGTGGAAAAGGGAGATGGTTTAGAAGCATTACGCTGGCTTTCAAACTGTTTACGTAAAGATCTCCCGGATGTAATTGTACTTGACCGAAACATGCCAAACATGAGCGGTGATGAGTGCATCAAAATTCTAAAGCAGGATGATGACTGGAAGAATATTCCAGTACTTTTTCTTACTGCACAAACTGATATCAAACAGTTAGTGCTTGGTCTGGCAAAACTTGGTGCAGATGATTACTTGCCAAAACCATTTGATTTTGATGAACTTGCGGCACGTGTCAAGGTGATGGTCAGAATCAAACAGGCAGAGGACGAATCACGCAGGCTCTTCAAGGATTTGGAAATCTCCCTGATTCAGCAGAAAAAAGCCTTTGAGGAGTTAAAGACAACCAAAATGCGTTTGGCAGAAACTGAAGCTGCAGCAAAACTGACTGCTGTCTTTGAAAAGTTTGTACCAAAGGAATTTATAAAACGTATTGCTCCGGACGGACTTGAACATTTAAAATTTGGAAAAGCGGACACTGACTTTATCAGTATACTTTTCTGTGATATACGTTCATTTACCACTCTTTCTGAGAAGATGACACCACAGGAACTTGTGGATTTTCTCAATGATTTTTTCAAACGGATGACGGGACCTATCTCTCAAAACAAAGGTTTTGTTGATAAATTCATCGGTGACGCGGTCATGGCTTTGTTCAGTATTCCTGAAGATCCAAATGCTGGAGATGCCCTGAACAGTGTCAGAGCAGCAATTGGTATGCAGGAACAGATTGCCTCATTCAACAAAGATAACAAAAGAACAGGTGATAATCTGCTGAGAGTTGGAGTTGGAATTCATAGCGGCACTGTGATTATCGGCACAGTTGGTTCCGAAGAACGTATGGAATCTACTGTCACAGGTGACACAGTAAACCTTGCCTCGAGATTAGAAGGTTTAACGAAGTTCTATAAAAGTAAAATCTTAATTTCTCAGTCAACTTATGAGTTTATAAAAGATGATGAATCGTTGGAGTTTCGTGAACTTGACCTTGTTCAGGTAAAGGGCAAAGAAGAACCTGTCACCATTGTTGAAGTCTGTAACAGTGACCCTGAACCAATGCGAGAACAAAAACTGGCCACTCGTGAAAAGTTTGCAGAAGCTTTGACAAACTACCGGGCACAAAAATGGACAGCAGCAACGACAAAATTCAAATCCTGTTTGAAAGACTGTCCTGAAGACGGGGCCGCAGCATTATACCTTGAGCGTTGCAAAATATTTAAAAAAACACCTCCTCCAAAAGACTGGAAGGGGCAGCAGATTTTTGATCAGAAATAAA
>JABGPG010000069.1:0-3987 GCA_018645085.1 Deltaproteobacteria bacterium | reverse complement strand
CACACAACACAGGAAGAGACAAAGTGGACAATCCAGCTTTGGAAGAGTTTGTTGAGGAAGTCGAAGAGATAATCGAGGATTTGGAAGAAGGAGTACTCGAACTCGAAGTCCAGCCAAAGAAACGCTCACTGATCGACCGTATCTTTCGAGATATGCACACCATAAAAGGTGGAGCAGGCATGGTCATGGAGACAGAATTAGCGGAATATGCCCATCATTTCGAAAACCTGCTTGACAAAGCACGTAACGGAGAAATTGTCTGTTCACCAGAAATGGCATCCTTACTGTTGAGTTCAATTGATGGATTTAGATCTTTTTTAGACAAAATTCGTGAAGGTGGTGAAGTAAATCAGGAACTTATAGATCAGACACTGGTTCAACTTAAGGAATTTGAAAGTAATGCAGGTAAGCCTTCTGCCACACCAACTGCAGAAAAAACTGAAGAGAAAAAACCTGTCGCCGTTGTCGCTAAAGCAGAACCAACTCCGGATAAAAAGATAGTAGAGGAAAAGAGTCCTCCGCAGGAAGAGAAAACTGCGGAAAGCGAAAAGACTGAAGAGCAGGTAGAAGTTCAGTGGGATGATGAAGATGAAGGAGAAGAAACAGCATATTTGCTTCATCTTAAATTTGATACAGAAATGTTGCGTAAAGGTTCTGATCCTATACTTTTACTTAAAGATTTAAAAGAGTTAGGCGATTTGGACATAATTGCTCATTTAGGTAAATTGCCTGAGCTGAAAAACCTGGATCCGGAAGATATTCATCTCTGGTGGAGTGCGAAGTTGGTCACCACCCGTCCTGCTGAGGAAATAGAAAATATCATGATTTTCTTTCAGGATGAAAAAAATGAAGTTAAGTTTGAACTCGCAGAAACTCCGCCGGATGATCCGGGACTTGCTTCATTCGGAATATATGAGGATCAGGAAAATAAAGGACATGACAATATACAAGTTGATCAAGAAGAAGTCGCTGAAAAATTAGCAGAGAAACAAGCAACTGTTCCTGATGCAGAAGTGAAACCGGAACAAATTGTTGCAGAAAAAGTTGTAGAAAAAATTACAGAAGATCCTGCAATAGAAATTGCTGAAGAAGCAGTTTCCACTGAAGAAGAGCCTAAAGCAGCAGTCACACCAGCACCACCGAAAAAGACTCCTCCAAAGGATGAAGCAAAGAAAGACACTGGAATCAAGGCTACACAGTCAATTCGTGTGACGATTGATAAACTTGATAAACTGCAGAACCTGGTTGGTGAAACAGTAATCAATCAAGCACGTCTGCATCGCCTGAGTGACAGAATAATGGAGATGGATGCGAACCTTGGCGAGATGCTTCTGCAGTTTGTTGAGGACAATGAAAAGTCTGTCTATGAACTTCAGGATCAGATCCTTCAGGTACGCATGATTCCAGTGGGAAGTATCTTAAATAACATGAAACGTACGGTACGTGATTATGCCACCCGCAGCAAAAAGAAAATTAAGCTTGAAATAGAAGGTGGAGATACAGAACTTGATAAAACGGTCACAGAACAGCTTCAGGGACCATTAGTTCACTTAGTTCGTAATTCAATGGATCATGGAATTGAAGATTCCGAAACACGAGTAAAAAATGGTAAGGATCCTACCGGAACCATTTCGCTGAAAGCATCGCAACAGGAAGGTTATGTTATTGTTGAAATAGAAGATGACGGTAAAGGAATTGATCCAAAAGCAATTTTTGATTCTGCCGTGAGTAAAGGATTTATCAATGATACAGATGAACTGACTGAAGACGAAATATATAAATTATTGTTTTTACCAGGATTTACAACTACTTCCGAAGTTACTGATGTTTCCGGACGCGGAGTTGGAATGGACACCGTAAAACGGGATATAGAAGCTCTACTCGGAACAATAGAAATAAAAAGTGAACTGAACAAAGGTACAAGTACTAAACTTAAATTGCCACTGACACTTGCCATCATTGAGGGCATGATGATTGATGTAGGTAATCAGGTTTTTACCATTCCTCTTCTTTCAGTAAATGAGTCACTGAGACCTGTTCCAACACAAATTAAAAAAATAAAAAACAAGGGTGAACTGGTTGAAATTAGAGGTGAATATATTCCCATGTTACGCCTGCATGAGCGTTTGAACATCAAACCTAAGTACAAGGAACCCACAGAGGGCCTCGTAGTTGTTGTGCAGCACGCAAACCATAAACAATGCCTTTTCGTCGATGAAATTGTAGATCAAGGACCGGTAGTCATCAAAAGTATGGAAGATAATTTCATTCAGGTACCGGGTATAGCCGGAGCTACTATTCTCGGCGACGGTAAAGTTTCATTCATTTTAGATATAGCAAGTCTTGTTAATTAAAACCCAAAGCTAAGGGAGTGATGGAAAATAATCAAAGCAAAAATTATCTCGGCTCAGTAAATCTTTCTGATGAAGATATGGAAGATATGAGTCTTGAGGTTTCTTACAGTGAGGGTACGAGGTTAATCACCTTCATTCTTGGTGAGGAAAAATATGGTCTTAACATCCTTAAAGTTCGGGAGCTTATCAGTTTTCCGGAAGGTCTGACACGTATTCCTGGAATGCCGGATTATATTATTGGAATGTTTAACCTGAGGGGACTGGTGATTCCAGTCATGGACCTGCGTGAAAAATTTAAGATGTCAGGTGAGGAAAGGCATGAGTTCTCAGTGATCATCATTGTCGAAGTGGAAAATAAAAACATTGGTCTCACAGTAGATTCAGTTTCCGATGTGATTTTTGTTAAGGAAGAAGACATTCAGGAAACAACTGAGTTAGCAGTAAATGTTGATACTAAATTTATAAAAGGTGTTGCTAAAACTAAGGATGAAATGGTAATCCTGCTGGATATCGACTATCTGTTATCCAAAGCAGAATTTGACACATTATTAGAAGAAGATATTGAAGAATGAGAGAAAAGCCGTCACCTCCCTACAAAGTACTTATCGTCGATGACTCTGCCGTAGTCAGACAGACGCTGAAGCAGATTTACTCCTCGGATCCTGAACTGGAAGTCGTTGGAGCTGCACCGGATGCGCTAATCGCACTCCGGATGCTAGGTGAAACAAAACCTGATGTTATTAGTCTTGATGTACAGATGCCACGGATGGACGGGCTGACTTTTCTTGAACGTCTGATGAAGTCGAATCCGATGCCGGTCGTAATGGTCAGCGCTTTAACTACTCAGGGTAGTAAGGAAGCATTACGCAGTTTAGAGCTGGGAGCAGTTGATATAGTTGAAAAACCTAGACTGGGCGTCAGAGAGGCACTTGAAGAAATTTCGATCCAGATTTGCGATAAAATGAAAGCTGCGGCACAGGCCAGAGTCATCACGCCGCATCAACGCTTTATAACTCCTGCGAAGAAATTTAGTGCAGATGCCATTCTTGCCGCAATAAATTCACCAACAGGAATTAAAGGACAGGATTCAATAATTGCTATTGGCGCATCTACTGGAGGAACTATTGCACTGAGAGAGGTGCTTTCACATTTACCAGCCGATATGCCAGGAATTGTCATCGTTCAGCACATGCCGAAAGCATTCACTGCCTCTTTTGCGGAAAGTCTTAATAGTGAATGTCTCTTGAATGTCTGTGAAGCCAAAGAAGGCGAAAAAGTGGAACGTGGTAAGGTCTTGATTTCACCAGGTGATCAACACATGATGCTCAAACTTGTTGGTAGAAATTATACTGTTACATTGAACGGTGGAGAACTTGTAAACCGGCATCGTCCTTCAGTCGATGTGCTTTTCCGCTCAGTCGCGAATCTTGTCGGAAAAAAATCTACTGGTGTGATTCTTACAGGTATGGGTGATGATGGCGCCGCTGGTATGGTGGAAATGCACAATGCAGGTTCACTGACCTTAGCCCAGGACGAGGAATCATGTGTTGTTTACGGAATGCCGCGTAAGGCCGTGGAATTCGGTGCAGTGGATGAAGTGAAAAACCTCGAAGGAATCGTCAAACGCCTGATT
>JABGPG010000265.1 GCA_018645085.1 Deltaproteobacteria bacterium | reverse complement strand
CATATGCTGGCAGTACAACTTGTCCGTAATCATCGACAAAAAATGCTGCAGTCTCTGGCATCTATGCAAACAGCAATTGAGTCTGTGAGCGCAGTTTCAACAGACACAAAGGGTGAGTGGTCAAAACTTTGCGGTTGGCTGAAACTGGACAATTTTACGGTGATGGGCTTTATCACATTTTTAGAGCAGGATTCAGCATCTGCGGAATTTATCAAAACCGTGGAAAACTCCGGACATGGAATATTAGCTCCGGAATATTTGGAAAAATCTTCAAATAAACTCTTAAACGTTTTAACAGCGCAACTCTGGAAACGTCGTCACTCAGATTTTCCTTTTGCACTTGACCGTGTACGATTCCCAAGTCCGGTTTTACGTTTTGAGAATCTGATGATCCTGAGTTTACGTATTCCGGACGCAAAACTTGGCATGGTTGAGCATGTATTTCTTGGTCTGCTCAGAGGGAGTTCGCTGAATGTAAAAAACACTGAGACTCCGCTGATTCACCAGAAGATGCGTTATATCTTCGAAAACCGGAACATGCTTCAGAACAGTTACGATTACAATGAGGTTGTGCGGATTTTTGGCGCAACACCAAAATTCGAACTGTTCCGTTCATCAAGAAAAGAATTAATTCAAATATGCGATGACCTGCTGTCAGTCAATAATCCTAATAAAATACATTGTTTCCAAATAGAAACACGAGTTTCTGGTGTCTTGAAACTGATGGTTGTGATGCCCACTTCTCTCCTAAATGAAGAAGCAATTGAACAAACCGCGGACTTTCTCAAAGCAAAAATTCCGCATCAGAATTGTGAATGGTTTGAAGCTCGCGGAAGTGAAAAGTCACGTTTGCATTTTGAATTTGAGCTGCAGGAGGATTTACAGGGAAAAAGTGATTTACCGTCTTTTGATTTACTGCAACTTGAAGGAGAAATCAGCGGATTGATAAAACCATGGGAAACTCAACTGCGTGAATTACTCCGCAATCAGCATCCTGGAGAAGAAGGAGCGCAACTTTATGAACGTTATGTTCCGCTGATGCCTTCGCATTACCGTGCACGTGTTGATACCATGGAAGCGCTGGAGAACATCCAGTACATGGAACTGCTGACTCATGAAGATAATATTCAATTCGATTTAAAACCCTTTACCCTGCCTTCACTGCTGGTTGAGTCAGTCTCCCTGCTGTATATTTACAGTAAAGAAAAAATTCATTTGATCAGGATTATGCCTGTCCTGCAGAATCTGGGACTGCACGTGATTGATCAGTTAACAACCAGGATCGGTAATGACGAAAAAACTCTGGGCTTTATCCAGTCTTTTCGGGTAATCCGTAATGACAAAGTTAATATTGACGAAATACGTTTTAAACCGTTACTGGCAGCAATTGTTCAACAGGTCTATCTGCAAAATACTGAAAATGATCCCCTGAATGGACTTGCTCTGCTGGCAAATTTAGGCTGGCGTGAAATTAACGTGCTTCAGCTTTATCGAAATTTATCCCTGCAGTTAAGTGCACCGTTGACACGTGAAACTATAAATGCGGTTTTGCTCAGGCATCCTCAATCCTCACGTTTACTTTTTGAGACATTTGCCTGCCGCTTTTCTCTTGATCCTTCTTTCGGTAATCTGGCTTATCGTAAGGAAGTGTTGCTGCCGCAGAAGAAACAGGAGTTTAGTGAATCGCTGGAAAAAGTTCAACAAGTGACCGATGATGAAGTCCTGAGACGTTTGTTTGAACTGATTGAAAATACTTTACGTACCAATTTTTATCTGCCTAAAGATGCTGAAGAAACAGGTGTTTCGGTCAAGTTGGATTCGAGAAAAATCGAGCAAATGCCGGTTCCAGTACCTTTCAGAGAAATATATGTCCATGACGTCGGCATGGAAGGACTCCATTTACGCTTTGGTCCGGTCGCGCGGGGAGGTCTTCGCTGGTCAGACCGTCCCGATGACTTCAGGACGGAAATACTGGGACTCGTCAAAACTCAGCAAACTAAAAACGTGGTAATTGTTCCAGTTGGTTCAAAAGGCGGTTTTGTACTGAAAAACACTCCGGCAACAAGAGAAGCTGCAATCACAGAATCTCAAAAACAGTACAGACGTTTTATCAGCGCCTTGCTGGAAATAACCGATAATCTGGATCCAGAGGGGAAGGTACAGACACCAAGTCATGTTCTTTCATATGATGATCCTGATCCATATCTGGTTGTTGCCGCAGATAAAGGGACAGCCACTTTTTCGGACATTGCGAATGAAGTTTCAGAAAAATATGATTACTGGCTGGGTGACGCATTTGCTTCAGGAGGTTCAGTAGGTTACGATCATAAAAAAGAAGGCATTACTGCACGTGGTGCCTGGGAATGTGTGATGTTGCATTTTAGGGAAATGGGACGTGACATTCAGACTGAACCCACGACAGTAGTGGGTGTAGGTGATATGAGCGGTGATGTGTTTGGTAACGGCATGCTGCAGAGTAAAATGCTGCTGCTTCAGGCCGCATTCAATCACCAGCACATTTTTCTAGATCCTGATCCTGATGCAGAAATTTCATGGAATGAGCGCAAACGGATTTTTGATTTGGAACGTTCTTCCTGGAGTGATTATTCTGCAGACTTAATCAGTGACGGAGGCGGTATTTTTGAACGTTCCGCAAAATCGATCAAACTGTCCCCGAAGCTTCAAGCTCTGCTTGGCACAACTGCAACAAGTTTAAAAGGTGATGAGGTTGTACGTTTAATTCTACAGATGAATGCGGAGTTACTGTGGTTTGGCGGAATAGGTACTTATATCAAAACGGCTGCACAGACTCATTTCCAAGTCGGTGACCAGGCAAACAATCCGCTAAGAATTGATACTGCTGAATGTCAGGTGAAAGTGATTGGTGAAGGCGCAAATTTAGGCTTAACTCAGTTGGCACGTATTGATCTTTCCAACAACGGAGTCAGACTGAACACCGATGCAATTGATAATTCTGCGGGTGTCAATATGTCGGATTATGAAGTTAATTTGAAAATATTGCTGCAACAGATGCTGCGCAGCGGATTTATCGAATCAAAAGAAGAACGAAATGAGTTGCTGGCTTCAGCAACAAATGAAGTCTCTGAACTGGTTTTAGCAAATAACCGTGGGCAGCACCGCTTGATTTCCATGGACAGCATCCGCTCCAACCGTAATTTCAGGTTGTTCCGTAAATTGATTCTACACCTTCAGGCACAGGGGATGAATAAACGCAGCGAGTACATTCCTTCGCGTGGTGATCTTGATCAACTGGAACAAGTGAATATGCCGTTACCGCGGCCTGTGCTGTCAGTGCTGATGGCTTACGCAAAAATGGAGGTTTATGACGCGCTGACGTCCTCAGATATGCCTTTTGAAGCAGAACTTACTAACACATATCTGCAGTACATACCGCCTGTTTTACGCAGCCATTTTGGTGAAAAAATAAACGAACATCCTTTAAAAAAGGAAATCGTCTCAACTGTACTGACCAACAATGTGATAAATCAGGCAGGTTCTACTTTTATTTCCAGAATGGCACAAGTCACGGAACGCAGTATTCCGGACATTGTACGGACCTACCTCGTGCTGGAAGCGAGTCTCGGGGCAGGGGAAATGCGAGAGATGATGTATTCAATGAATGATATCAGCGAGAACGAACGCTATGAAGCGCTTATTGAACTCGAAGATTTATTAAAAATGCTGATTAGAAACGTCTTGTATAGTCAAAAAACACCACCTGGATTTGAGAAAATCGCCGAATATCACAGCTTATTGAGTGATCTCAAAGAACTACCTGAAAATTCTGCTACTCCGGAAAACTCAGCAGGCGCTCAGTTAAAGGATGAAACAGTAATTGAAGTGGATGAAACTGAAGAAATTGAACCAAGTGCGGTTGACGCTTTCCGTGCTTCTTTACAGCGTTTAAAGATCGCACCGGACGTAATGCATTTATGCATCAACAAAGCCTTAGCCGTCAGTGTTGCTTATCGGATTGCGCAGAGTGTAGAACATACATTTGGCTTTGACTGGTTGCGTGAACGTCTGGTGGAGCTTGAACCGAACAATGACTGGGAGCTCGAATATCAGGACATTCTCTTGCGTACTTTGGATGCAAATAAACTGGGACTTCTTGAAGTGCTGCTTGAATCTCACTCTCTTGAGAATTTAAAAGTACAAGATTTCAACAGTATGCTTGAACCTCTTGAAAGCATGAATGCCGCGCATCTGCGGGCTTATGTTCAGTCTCTTGAACAGGTACGTGCCGGATCAGTAATCAGTCTTACATCAATTGCGGTAATTCTCAGCCGTTTGGATTTTCTTAAGAATATCTCTAGAAAAAATTGAAATACTATTTTTAAAATTCTTGTTAATAAATTTATGATTGCAATGATACTTGCCGGTGGAACCGGTACCCGGCTCTGGCCTTACAGCAGGAGCATGACACCTAAACAATTCCTTAATCTCGGTTCGACTCATGAGTCACTGTTTCAGGAAACGTGCACCCGCCTGGAACCTCTCGTCTCTCCGGAAAAGATATACGTAGTAGGCTCTAACGAACATGTTGGTGAACTGCAGCAGCAGATGTTGCAAATCCATCCGGATTACAGTCCGGAACAACTGTTGATTGAGCCATTGAGCCGTAATACTGCTCCTGCTATTCTGTGGGGTATTTTGCAGATTCCGGAAAATCAACGTCAACAACCGGTTGTTATTTTAGCATCAGACCACCTGATAAAAGCACCAGAAAATTTCATCAGTGCCTTGAAAAGTGCTGAGCCGCTGGCAAATTCCGGTTATATTGTAACTTTTGGTATTCGCCCTGACCGTCCGGAAACCGGATACGGCTACATCAAGGCCGGTGAAGCCCTGGAAGTCGGCTTTAAGGTTGCGGATTTTGTGGAGAAACCAGATCAGGCGACTGCAGAAGCATATCTGGAATCATCGGATTATACCTGGAATGCAAGTATTTTTATGGCAACAGCAGAAACATGGCTCGATGAATTTCGAAAACACGCGCCTGAACTGCTGGCTGCTTTTGAGAAAAAGTCAACTGCCGGAAAAGATATCGCTGATCCGGAAATCATCCGCGAAATATATGAATCTATTGAGGCTGATTCAATTGACTATGCTCTACTGGAAAAATCAAAAAATGTCGCGGTTTTGCCGGTTGAAATGGAATGGAGTGATTTAGGCAGTTGGGAAAGTATCTATCAGGTTTCTGAAAAAGACTCACAGGGCAATGTGTTACGCGGTAATGTAATTACACACGATACTCATAACTCTTTGATTTTCAGTAGTAAAAAGCTAGTAACAAGTATCGGTGTTGATAATTTGATTATTGTTGAAACTGATGACGCGCTGCTGGTTTGTGACATGAAGCGTTCCCAGGACGTGAAAAAACTTGTAGAAACATTAAAAAGAGAAGATCGTCACGAATATAAATTCCATACAAGAGTGATGCGTCCATGGGGCAGTGCAACAACCATTTTGGAAAATAAGTTCTACCGTATCCGCATACTGGAAATCATGCCGGGGAAAAGTATGTCACTCCAGCGTCACCAGCAACGTAGCGAACATTGGGTTGTTTTGCAGGGTATCGCGGATGTACAGAGGGGAGAAGAAAAAGTTTTCCTGAAAGAAAATGAATCAGCTTATATTCCCATAGGTATGCCGCACCGTCTTGGAAACACCGAAAAAAATCCTCTGCAAATAATCGAGGTTCAGCAGGGACAGTACCTTGGTGATGACGATATTGAACGGCTATAACAGCAACATCAAAGACCATCTATGATTGTCTTTCCGATTCTCAACTTTGTTTTGCCACTGATGTACTCGAGTTTTGTGCTTGTCGCTAACCCACAGGCGGGCTGTACTGAATGCGGAAAAAAGGCAGATTTGAGCGTTAGTGAGAATAGAAATAATGAAGCAGTAGAGCAGACAAATCAGCTAGTCATTAAAGATGAATTAACAGAGGAAATGCATTCAGGAGAGGTGCCACAGCAGATTCCACCGAGAAAAGAGGAATAGCATTCTTCAAACTAATCCGGAAGATAATCGCAG
>JABGPG010000261.1 GCA_018645085.1 Deltaproteobacteria bacterium | reverse complement strand
ACTTCAATTTCGGATTCTGAATCAAGCGCGGAGGTGGCTTCATCCAAAATCAGAATCGGTGCGTCTTTTACCAGAGCACGTGCAATAGAAAGCCGCTGTCTTTGTCCTCCGGAAAGCCGCCCCCCTTTTTCGCCTATCACTGTTTCGTAACCATCAGGCTGCTCAGTAATAAAGGTATGCGCATTCGCGGCACGTGCTGCAGCATACATCCGTTCTTTTGAACAGTCCGGTTGTCCGTAGGTAATGTTACTGGCAATGGTATCGTTAAACAGGATGGTATCCTGAGTCACAATCGCAATTAATTTACGCAGTGAAATCAAATCCAGATCACGTAAATCATGTCCGTCTATACAGACTTCTCCTCTGGTAACGTCGTAAAAACGCGGGATTAAATTTGCAACTGTCGTTTTACCTGAACCACTGCTGCCGACCAGAGCCACTGCTTCACCTTTCTGTACACTGAGCTTAAAGTCCCTGACCGCAGGCACATCTTGTTCAGGATAATGAAAAGCCTTAATATTGAGCTTTATTTCCTGTTTAAAGTGGGTTATTTTTTTAGCATCTGGTGAAGTGACAATTTCATCTTCAACATCCAGAATGTCAAAAATTCTACGTACTGCAGCAAAACCTTCCTGCAGTTTTAAATTGAAACCGTTCAGCTTTTTTACCGGTTCATTCAACATAAAAAAACTGATCACAAACGACGTAAAATCGCCAGGAGTGATTTGATCGTTGATGATAAGATAACCTCCATAAGCGACAATCGCTGCTCCTGCGGCGGCACCGATTATTTCGATGATCGGATATGAGTAAGAATCTATCATAACTGAACGCATGTGATTCTTATAAAGATCATCGTTGGCTGCTTTGAAACGTTTGCTTTCATACTTTTCCATTCCAAAAGCTTTTACCACACGTACACCGGAAATCGTTTCCACCAGCAAACTGGTCAATCCGCCAAAACTGATTTGCCTCTTACTAACTGCGATCTTGTTGCGCTGGCCAAAAATCTGGATAAAAAAGACTGCAATCGGAATCAGAATAAACGTCACAGATGCCAATTGCCAACTGCGGTAAAACATAATGCCCAGCAAAAGAAAAAATTGCGGAATGTCGCGGAAAGGTCCAGTGACTCCAACCTGCAGCATGTTTTGGAAAACCTGCAGATCATTGGTGAAACGTGAAATAAGATCGCCGGTTTTGGAACGTGTAAAAAAGGTGAGAGAAAGATTAACGAGGTGGTCAAAAAGCTGTTGCCTCAGTTTTACAATGAGGCTTTGGACAAGGTGACCTACGCTGTAATTGTGACCAAAAAAGAACAAACCCTTGATCGCAAAAACAATCATCAATCCGAGACCGACCAGAAAATACTGTTTGAGTTCCGGATTGTCACCATAAGCAATGGTGTCGACTATATCTTTGGCATAATAAGCAGGAGCGGCAGTGAAAATATTGTAACCTGCCATACAGAGAATGCTGAAAATTACCCAGCTTTTGAGCGGAGCAATAAGGTCAAAAAGCCGCCTTGCAATGTGACGTGGTTGTTCTTCCTTCATAGCAAATTAACCTTGTTTAGAGTTTTTGACACAGACATTCAACTTAGTTTTTGTCTGTCATCTCCCAGGTTGTTCCTTCCGCTGAATCTTTGAAAACAATACCCAAATCTTCCAGACGTTCACGGATCAGATCAGCACTCTCAAAATCTTTATTTTTACGAAAGTTAGCACGCAGTTCAAGTAGGATTTCCATCACCTCATTCAGACGTAGATCCGTCTGTACATCATCGAGTGCCTCCGGAATTATCCCAAGAACACCTCCGCCTAAAGTAGCAAATAAATATTCTGCATCAGCAACTGCTTGCGGATCAGGATGTTTTTCTGCGAGTAAATTATTTGCTTCACGGCTTAAATCAAACAGTACCGCAAATGCCTGTGGTGTTGAAAAATCATCGTCCATCGCTTCACAAAAACGTCTACGATATTCTTCAAAATATTTCCCGGAAACTTCCACTCCGGCGGTTTTGAATTTGCGAAGATTACGGACTGTTTGATGCAGACGCTTCAGCGAAGAACCGGCAGCACCCAAGGCGTTTTCACTGAAATCTACGACAGAACGGTAATGACTCGCAGCAATAAAATAACGAACCATCAACGGATCATATCTTTCAAATAATTCCAGCAGGGTTACAAAATTTCCGCTGGACTTACTCATTTTTTGACCTTCAATGGTCAGCATGTTGGAGTGCATCCAGTTACGCGCAAACGGTTTTGCAAGTCCTCTGGCCTGTGCGATTTCGCATTCATGATGCGGAAATTTTAAATCCATTCCGCCACCGTGAATGTCAAATTCCGCACCCAGATAACGTGTACTCATTACCACACATTCTGTGTGCCAACCGGGATAGCCCCATCCGCTGTACGGATCACGCCAGCGCATCAGGTGGCCGCTTTCCGCACGTTTCCAAAGAGCAAAGTCTCCGGGATGACGCTTTTCCGAACGTACTTCTACTCGCGCTCCGCCCTGCATTTCTTCCACGATCCGGTTTGAAAGTTCACCGTATTTTGGATCTTTGCTAATATCAAAATAAACTGAACCATTTGCTTCATAAGCCAGCCCTAGTTCAATCAATTTTTCGATTGCTTCCAGTTGTTCTGGAATATGCCCTGTCGCGCGTGGACTGATATCCGGACGAATCACACCCAACCGGTCCATCACTTCAAAATGCCTGCGTGCAAAATTTTCCGCAACCGCCATCGGTTCCTGTTCCAGTTCACGAGCGCGTTTAAGTAACTTATCCTCGCCTTCATCGTCATCACCCAACAAGTGCCCCACATCCGTAATGTTTTGCACATAAAAGGTTTTGAATCCGCAATAACGCAGATAACGCAGAATTATATCAAAACTAACATAGGTTTTAGCGTGACCGAGATGACTGTCGCTGTAAACGGTAGGGCCGCAAACATAGAGTGAGGTCCGGCCTTCATGAACCGGTTTGAAAGGTTCTTTTTGACCAGTAAGCGTGTTGTAAATTTGAAGAGGCATATTTCCTAGTTCATCACTCACCTACATTCCAAACCAGTATTTTTGCTAATCCGGAACTTTCTGCTTCATCTTGAGCAAAGCGTGGTTCCTGAGATTTTACCAGTTCGATGTAGTGGTTGATGCTGACTTCAATGCGCTCAAGGAAAGGTTGAGGATAGACGCCCAGGAAAATAGTCCAGAAGACAAGAGGAACAAGGACGACTACTTCACGTAACGAAAAATCCTGAAGATTTTTCACTAGGTCTTTGGTTAGAGGACCGAAGATCACACGCTGTACCATCCAAAGCATATAAATCGCTGCAATCACAACACCGGCCGCGGCAATAATGCCATACCAGATGTTGACTTTTGCTGCACCGATCATCGCCAATATTTCGCCTACAAAACCGTTCAATCCTGGCAGACCAACAGAAGCCATGGAAAAGAAAACGAGAAACACCGCAAATTTCGGCATTGTATGCGCTACGCCGCCATATTCGGAAATTTCCTGAGTGTGTGTCCGTTCGTAAATCATACCAACTGTGAGGAAGAGTGCGCCGGTAACAATCGCATGGTTTATCATTTGAATCCAGCTTCCGGAAAGTCCCTGAATGTTCAGCGCAAATAATCCCAGCACGATGTAACCCATATGAGCCACTGAAGAATAGGCAATCAGACGCTTCATTTGAGTTTGCACCATTGCCACCAGTCCTCCGTAAATAATGCCGATTAAGGCCAGTACCATGAAAACCGGGGCGAGATCATAAACTGCTGCAGGAAAAACCGGCATCGCAAAACGCAAAAATCCATAAGGTCCAAACTTCAACATCACTGCGGCCAGTTGTACGGATCCGGCAGTCGGTGCTTCATAGTGTGCGTCCGGCAGCCAGGTGTGTAGTGGGAAAAGTGGAATCTTTACTGCAAACGCAGCCGCAAAACCGAGGAACAACCAGAACTGAGTTTCTGCAGGAATGTCCATGCCGTACCAGTCGAGGACATTGAAAGACCATGCTCCATGCAATTCACGATAAATGTTTGCTGTATAAAGCATGGAAACAAGCATCAACAGTGAACCGAACATCGTGTAAATGAAAAATTTGATAGTGGCATAAAGTCTGTTTGTGCCGCCCCAAATGCCAATCAGCAAATACATTGGTACCAGCATCAATTCAAAAAATACATAAAACAGCACCACGTCCATTGCTGCAAAACAACCGAGCATACCTATTTGCAGCAGCAGCATCTGAATTTGAAACTGCCAGTTGCGTTTTCCGACATTCCACGAACCAAGCAGAGTAAGTGGAGTGATGAAGGTTACCAGCAGAAAAAAGAAAAGATTAAGTCCATCCAAGGCCAGGAAATAATCTATGTTGAATTGAGAAATCCATGGGGAACGCTCCACCATCTGCAAATCAGCAGTGCTGGAATCGAAATTAAACCAGAGGTGCAGACTCAGAATAAAAGTAATTACGCTGCTGACAAGTGCCGCCACTTTGGCCGGTATACCATTACCTTCGTCTCTGAACATTAATGCGAAGGCAATGCCCAAAATTGGCGAAAATATAATTAGCGAAAGAATTGGAAGTGCTGAAATGTCCATCAGAATTAGGTGCTAAAGTTTGAAGCGCTGGTGTTATTGAAAGCAAGTGATTTAGTCTGCTCCGCGGATATGTTCTTCCAGCAAAGATTATCAACCGATAATAATCACCGGCGACAAAATAAAACTACCTATAAAACTAAGAGAATTAGCGACTTAAAGCAAGATCATTTTGAGCTATCCGAACTTTAGTTTGAGGTGCCGAATCAAACTTCGGCGCCTAAACGCCCTAACAAAGGTTTCATCAACTCACCTACAGTTATATTTTCAGGAAAACTCCATTCCAGGCCCAGCAGCAAATCCAGTGGATGAACTACAGCCTGAGCCTCATCAACGCAGCGTCCGCTGGTGAGAGCACTGATGTTAACCGTGCGTACAACTTCCTGTTCCAGCAAATCAAGTTTGAGCCACCTACGTTTGAATTCCGCGAGATATTCAACTTGTTCAAAACTACCAAAACAAGTCAGACCATTGATAAAACTCAAGCTCGTAAAAACTAAAAAGAGGCCCGGACAGAGACGGCCTGTTTCCAGTTCATGAATTATTTTTTGCTGCGAAAGTTCGAGCTGATAATTCTGGCTTTTTAGCATTTCATCCTGAATAATTACTGCTTCCTGGCGAATTTTGTTTTTGTGAAGAACCTCAACCGTGAAGAGCGGTGTCTCTGCCGGAAATTCAGCAAAAACGCTTTCACGAATTTTTCGCTCGAACAATAAGCGGTGAAGAGGGTGCGTGGAATTTTGCAAAACCTTCAGCAGATAATTACGGATAACTTCGTTAAGATCAAAATAGAGCAGTGATTTTTGCGGAATTATTTGACGCAGTTGATTTGTGCAAAACTGAGAAGCCCAGACTGTGAAGTCATCACCGCAGACGGTGGCTGGAGAAATTTTACGAATTGGATCTGCAAAGAAGGGTAGCAGATTGACAAGTTTTTGCGGAATCCTGCTTTGAAAAACACGGGCATCTCTCATTTTTCCCGGAATTAGCGAGATGCGTCTTTCTGCTGAGTCACGGGAACGGTCCGCATCCGAGCGTTTCAATTCTGCAAATTCAGCAGCTTGAGGCGAAATGAGCGCTTCCAAATCAAAACGTTTACTATAATTCAAACATCCTGACCAGGCGGAATTTGCAAAAGGGACTCCGGAAAATGAGCCTACGAAATAAGTTTCCTGTGGAGGCAGACCCAGCAGAGCTAACTGATGTAATGCCAGAAACGTCGGTCCTTCTGTTGCAGTCAGGTGAGTTGCGGTTTGCAAAATCCGCGTTTTTTCCAAGCTGTCGCAAAATTCACGCGCTTGTTCGTAGCTCAAACCTATTCTGCAAAATTCGCTTTCAAATGCTTCCAGCAGTGCTTTTTCCATGGGCGGAGTGGAGGCCGGTTTTTCCCAGAGAGAGGCTGAATATTCAAGCAGCGGTAGTTCCCACAGTTTTTCCAAAATATCTGCCAGCACAGGACGCTTTGCGTTTTGGAGCAACGTTCTGATGGATTTTCTGTCAAGAGGCATGCGTCAAAGCTTGA
>JABGPG010000242.1:1707-6208 GCA_018645085.1 Deltaproteobacteria bacterium | reverse complement strand
AAAGGAATCAATATTAAGAAATAAAATGCCTGATATAACTAAAAAATGGCTTTGTATTATTGGAATTGGTGAGGACGGCTGGGACGATTTAGCAACCGATTCAAGAGAGTTGCTCTACGAATCCGAAGTCGTGCTTGGCGGTGAGCGGCACCTGAAAATGATTCCGGATGACTGGGAAGGTGAACGTATAGTCTGGCCTTCGCCGATTCGGGAGGCGGTTACAAAAATCGTGAGTTGGCGTCCCTCTGAATCAAGTGCTGGAAAAAAAGTTGCGGTAATGGCGAGTGGTGATCCGTTGTGTTACGGAATCGCGGCTAAGTTGCTGCGGCATTTGCCGATTGAGGAAATCTGGATCAAACCTGCTTTGACCACATTTTCGCTGATTTGTTCGCGGGTTGGCTGGTCACTTCCGGATGTTGAGACGTTAACGATTCACGGACGTCCGGTGGAAATGCTGCATCCGTTTGTGCAGCCCGGTGCAAAATTGCTTGTGCTTAATAAAGATGAGGGTAGTCCAAAACAAACAGCCGAACTGCTGACTGCAAGAGGTTTTGGCAAAAGCCGAATCACCGTTCTGGAACATCTGGGCGGGAGTAAAGAAAGACAGTTTTCCGGACAAGCTGATTCCTGGACTCACCCGGAAGGAGCCGCGCTGAATGCGATGGCGCTTGATTGTATTGCAGACGCAAACGCAAACTTTCTCGCCAGGATTCCGGGGCTTCCGGATGATGCGTTTTTACATGACGGACAACTGACAAAACGTGAAATCAGGGCGGTTACACTCTCACGTTTGATGCCGGTTGTGGATCAAGTTTTGTGGGACGTCGGTGCAGGCTGCGGTTCGGTAGCGATTGAATGGATGCGCAGCAATCCACGTTGTAAAGCACTGGCAATTGAAAAATCGGAGTCCCGTTTGAAACTGATTCAACAAAATGCTCTTCAATTGGGTGTACCAATGCTACAGATTGTTCCCGGAAACGCACCTGAGGTTTTGGCGGATCTGCCTGCACCGGACGCGGTTTTTGTCGGCGGTGGACTCTCTGCTGGAAATTTGCTGGAAACATGCTGGAATGCGCTCAAGCCAGGAGGTCGCTTAGTCGCCAATGCAGTAACTCTCGAAGGTGAACAAAAATTGCTGCAGTGGCAAAAAGAAAATTCTGGAAAGTCCGCAGCCAGTGGAGAATTGACTCGCTTGGCTGTTTCTCATGTGGAATCAATTGGAAAATTTCAAAGCTGGAAAGAGGCCCGTTCTGTGACTCAACTTGCTGTTATTAAAAAATATTAAATAAATATTTTACCACAGAGGACACAGAGGAAACGGAGAAAAATGGAACAAGATCCCTTGACAGCTAAAGTGATTGGTTGTGCGATTGAGGTTCGTCGAACTCTTGGGCCAGGTTTATTGGAATCGACTTATGAACAATGTTTGGCCAGAGAGTTACATTTGAATCAAATTCCTTTTAAACTCCAGGTTTCACTTCCCGTTGAATACAAAGATGTACGACTGGATTGTGGTTATCGAATTGATATTCTGGTTGATGAAAAACTAATTTTGGAGTTGAAAGCAGTAGAATCAATGAAGGCAATCCATGAAGCACAACTGCTCACATACATGAAACTTTCCCGGATCGACACAGGTTTGCTGATTAATTTCAATGTTAGAAAACTAGTCGATGGTATTAAGCGTTTTAAACTTTAATCTCTGTGTTCTCTGTGTCCTCTGTGGTAAATAAAAAAGGAATCCTTTACGGAATCGGTGTAGGTCCGGGTGATCCGGAATTGTTAACGCTTAAAGCCCATCGTTTAATCAACGAGTGCGACATTCTAGCTTATCCCGCTCCGGAAGTAGGTGAAGGACTGGCGCTTGAAATTGTACGGCCGTTATTGAAAAACGTGACTGAATTTCTGCCACTGCGCTTGCCGATTGCGGTTTCTCCATTTCCGGCGCAGCAAGCTTACGATCAAGCCGCAAAATTGCTGGAAGTTCCCTTGGACGCAGGAAAAACAGTCGCAGTAATTTGTGAAGGTGATCCGTTTTTTTACGGTTCATTTATGTATTTGTTTGAGCGCCTTTCAGAACGTTTCATGACGGAAATTATTCCAGGAGTTTCTTCACCGATGGCCGGCGCTGCTGTTTTAAAAACACCACTGGTTTCCCGTAATGAGGTTTTAACAATTCTACCAGGACCTCTGGAAGAGGCAGATTTGGAGCAACGACTGTTAAATACAGATGCTGCTGTGATTATGAAAGTAGGACGGCATCTGCCAAAAATCAGGAGGGTGCTGCGGCACCTGAGACTTGAACACTGTGCGCATTATGTGGAGCACGCTACCATGCCCAATCAACAAATAATTCCAATTGAAAATCTTGAATCCCAAAATGTCCCCTATTTTTCCATGATTCTCGTACGTAAAATTAAAAGTCACCTCATGTCCGGAGTCGTATGAGTCAACGGATTGTGGTTTTTTGTCTGGGAAAAAGTGCCTTAGCACTTGCTCAGAAAATAGCAAAACACTTAAACGCGGAATTGCACGGAAAAGCGGAACGTTTTAATTCTGAAACTGGTCAGAAGCAGGATGATGATGCCGTGTCAAAAGTTCCGGCGCCGAAAATTGATGTTTTTTTCACAGACGCGATGCAACATCTTGCTGCTTTGTTTAGTGAGGGAACAGCAATTATAGGTGTTTGTGCTTCCGGAATTTTGATTCGCGGAGTTGCAGGCTGTCTCGAAAACAAACACAATGAGCCGCCTTTGATTGCGGTAGCGGAGGACGGAAGTTCGGTTGTTCCTTTGCTCGGTGGACATCACGGAGCAAATACGCTGGCTCGAAATATCGGAAAATTAATCGGAGTCTCGCCGGCCGTAACCACAGCTGGAGATTTGCGTTTCGGCATTTCATTGGACGAACCACCGCAAGGTTTTGTGCTGGCCAATCCGGAAAACCTGAAGGCGTTTACGGCAGAACTTTTGGCAGGCGAAGCAGTATCACTTTCTCCGGAAACTAAAACCTTAACTCCGGATTCCTTAACTGAAAACAAAACGGAAGCCCAAGATCATATGCCGGGGTTTTACGAATGGTTGCAGGAAAGCCGCCTGCCTTTTTCAGAAAATGCGAAGCTGCGGATTTCGCTGAGCAAGGATCAAATTTCCGGAAATGCCGAACATTTGGTTTTTTGTCCTGCATCAGAACTACCTGCAAAAAATATTGTAATTGGCGTAGGTTGCGAACGTGGGACTGAGCCCGAAGAGTTGATTTCACTTGTGCGGAAAACATTGGCGGAAAACGAGATTGCTGAGGAAAGAGTCGTACTGGTGGCTTCGCTTGACCTAAAATCCGATGAACCTGCGGTTCATGCATTAGCAGCATATTTGTCCGAAATTTCCGGAGTCGAATGTCCAGCTAGATTTTTTGACGCGGCGACTTTGGAAGCACAAACTCCGAATCTCAAAAATCCTTCGGAAATTGTTTTTCAGGAAGTCGGCTGTCACGGAGTAGCCGAAGGTGCGGCTCTGGCGGCAGTTGCGGTTTCCGGAAGTTCTGCTGCCAACGGGAAATTGCTGGTAGCAAAAATAAAGTCCAGTAGAGCAACTTGTGCGGTTGCAGAAGCGGATAATTTACTTGATCCAAACAAAATAGGACGTGCGCAAGGTACCTTGTTTATCGTTGGAACAGGTCCTGGAACTCCTGAATGGAGACTTCCGGAAGCAGAAAAAATGCTCCGGAAAGCTACCGACTGGGTTGGTTACGGACTTTATCTGGACTTGATTGCTGATTTGCACAACGGTCAGAAATTACACTACTTTGATTTGGGACAGGAAGAAGTGCGGGTACGGCATGCCTTGGAATTAGCGGCTCAAGGAAAAACGGTCGCCCTAGTTTCATCCGGAGATCCTGGAATTTACGCAATGGCGACACTGGTTTTTGAGCTGCAGGAAACCGGAAGGTTGGCTACCGCCGGAGATTCCGGGACAAAAGAAACCTCCGGAAATACAGAAGATTCCAGTGTCACGGAAAAATCCGACTCAGTTGGAAATTCTGTTAGCAATGAGAATTCTGCAGCGCAATGGCAGCGGATTCAAGTTGAGGCAACTCCCGGAATTTCTGCTTTGCAGGCGGCGAGTGCCAGAATTGGCGCACCGCTTGGTCATGATTTCTGTACAATTTCGCTTTCGGATTTACTCACGCCGTGGGAAACGATTGAACGCCGGATTCGTGCCGCAGCCGAAGGTGATTTTGTGATTGCTTTCTACAATCCTGTTTCGCGTAGACGTACCACCCAACTGGCTCAGGCGAAGGAAATTTTACTGAAACATAGACCCAAGGAAACACCTGTTGTTTTGGCACGTAATCTTGGACGCAAGGAGGAGCAATTGAGAGTTGTTTCCTTAGAAAATCTGGACCCAACTCAAGTTGATATGCTGACGGTAGTTCTGGTAGGCTCAAGTCAAACCCGCCGACTTCAACTGCCAAACGGCGAGGTCAGGGTTTATACTCCGCG
>JABGPG010000242.1:0-1607 GCA_018645085.1 Deltaproteobacteria bacterium | reverse complement strand
ATGACAGTACACTTTATCGGAGCAGGACCCGGAGCACCGGATTTGATCACAATTCGTGGACGTGACTTAATCGCAAAATGTCAGGTTTGCCTTTATGCTGGTTCTTTAGTTCCAAAGGAAGTGGTGGCTTTTGCACCGCAGGGCGCGTTGGTGCGGGACACAGCACCACTGAATTTGGATGAAATAATTGCGGAAATTAAAACTGCGCATGATGCGGGTAAAGATGTAGCGCGTGTGCATTCCGGAGACCCTTCAATTTACGGAGCGACTGCAGAACAAATGCGGCGGCTGGATGAGCTTGGAATTCCTTATGACGTTACTCCCGGAGTTCCGGCATTCGCGGCGGCGGCGGCGGAATTAAAACAGGAATTGACCCTGCCGGAAATCAGCCAAACGATCATTGCTACCCGCACCACCATGCACGCTTCCGCTATGCCGGAAGGTGAAAAACTCGCAAAACTGGCAGCGATTGGCGCAACCCTGGCCATTCATTTATCTGTGCGAAACCTCAAGTTTGTGCAGGATGAACTGATTCCGCATTACGGTGAGGATTGTCCGGTTGTGGTGGCTTATCGGGTGACTTGGCCGGATCAACAGTTCATTCACGGAACACTCGCTGACATACGTGAAAAAATGCGGAAATCGAAAATCAGCCGCACCGCTTTAATTATGGTCGGTAGAGTTTTTGCGGAACATAATTTCCGTGACAGTGCCCTCTATGATCCGCAGCATGTGCATGTGTTAAGGCCAAAGAAAAAATCAGTAAAAAAATAATGGCAAAACTTGAAATTCACTTTGAGTTGTTATAACTTTCCCATTTGACAAACTCAAACTTCTGAGTGAAATTTCCTGCGAGACACATGTGCTCATGTCAACTTCAAACCTTGAAGCATCAGCTCGATGATACAACGGCTAAATCTTTTCTTTGAAGTCCTACCGGAAAGGCTGCATCCGTGGCGCTGGTGGGTGTTGCTGTTGTATGTGATCCTGATGTCTTTTCTGGCAGCAGGAATTCCACGATTCGCCTTCTCCTGGGCGAATGATGATATGTTCGGTAAAGACGATCCAGTGCAAATTTCGCTGGACCGGATCAAGGACCTTTTCGGCGGAACGGTGACTCTAGGCATGGTTTACAAACCTGTCGACGGTGAGCTGTTTTCAGCAAGAAGCCTTGGTGCTTTAAAGAATATTCATGATGTTTTAGATGCGGAATCCGCACGAGGTGAAAATGATCCGGAAAATTCACTGCGCTTTTTGACTGAAGTTGAATCCCTGATCAATACCAGCTTTACTGAAGTAGATCGAGACAGTATCCGCTTCCGCGACTTTATCGGTGATGAACTGCCACAGAATGCGGAACAGAGTCGGTTGCTGCGCGAACAGGCACTCGATGAACCTGAGTATCCACGTGTTCTGCTTTCGGACAACATGGAGTATGGAATGCTCGTCTTGAGAACGAACCTTGATGCCGTTCCGCTTGTAGACAATGAACTCGACGCACTGGAAGGATTTGATGAAAACGAGCTTGAAGGACAGGACGAACAGGAACCGCAATTTGTTGAGAACGGCCTGGTGGATTATGCGGATTTTGAAAAGCAAGTCTGGAG
>JABGPG010000259.1 GCA_018645085.1 Deltaproteobacteria bacterium | reverse complement strand
CAGCTTTTACAGAAATTGCGTTTTCAGCAGTTGTCACTACAGGCGCTTCTCCACTGCGAATATTCTGGATTCCACTGATTATTTCCGGAAGACCAACCAGAGGTTCTATGGACGCAATTTGGAGAATTGCCATTTCAAAACAAATTTTCGTGTGAGCGCTGCGCTTCATCTGTTCTTCCAGATCGAGCAAAATACGGAAAATCTGCTGTAACTCATCCGCACTTACAGCTTTGGCTATAGCCGCAAAGACTTCCAGATCATCTACTGAAATTTCCTGGAACAATGCCGGGCTTGTGCCTAGTGAGCGTACAAGTGCAGTGGTTTTAATAGTTTGCAGCAAATCTGCTAAAATATCGTGAGCATCATGACCATGCTCCTGCAGTTGCTGAAAATAACGCAGAGCCTCACCTTGATTCTTTTTCAGTAAAGCCTCCGTAAAAGCAAAGCGTGACTCACTGTCCAGAATTCCAAGAATCTGTGCCACTTTTTGATCAGTTGCACTCGTTCCGCTAAAACTGAGAATTTGATCAATTGCGGTCAAAGCGTCACGCATTCCGCCGACAGAATTCCGGGCAATCATTTCGATTGCCTTGCGGGACAGTTCAAGCTTTTCATTGCGGACAACTTTTTCTAGAAAATCCGCCATCGTTTGTAACGGGATTCTTAAAAAATCGTAACGCTGACAACGTGAAATAATCGTCTGAGGAATTTTGTGAGGGTCAGTGGTGGCAAAAATAAATTTTACGTATGAAGGCGGTTCTTCAAGAGTTTTCAGCAGTGCGTTGAAAGACTCAAGTGTGAGCATGTGCGCTTCATCAATGATATAAACTTTGTAACGACATCTCGCAGGCACATAATTTACGTTTTCACGCAGTTCACGGATATTGTCAATTCCACGGTTGGAAGCAGCATCAATTTCATATACATCCGGCGATGCGTTCTGACTTATTTCTACGCAGTTTTCGCAGCTGTTGCACGGGTCCCCATTGTCCGGATTCAGGCAATTCAGTGCGCGTGTTAAGATTCTTGCTGCACTCGTTTTGCCAACTCCACGTGATCCGGTAAACAAAAAGGCATGTGCCACTCTGTCTGATAGAACCGCATTGCGCAAAGTTTGTGCCGCAGTTTCCTGTCCAATTAGATCGTCAAAGCGGGAGGGACGCAACCTGCGCGCCAGCACAACATAAGACATGAAAGGGATTCCGGATTATTGAAGAGAGAGGCTGAGGAATGCGGCACATCTACAAAATCTTAGTGCTGCTTCCGTTAGGATCTGACACGGTTCGAAATTTTCAATTGCGCATCCCCAGCCATCAGAAGTGTTTTAGATATTCTATAAAAATTTCATAAAGTATCAACTCTTTAAAAAAGTTATTTAATTAACTTCCACTTCTTCACAAAGCCTGCGAATGCTGTTAGACTGAAACTCGAAATATTTCATTATTAATTCAGTCCAGTATCTTTTGTTATTTTTTTATGGCTAAATGGTTGGTAGTTTCAGATGTTGTTCAGTTGCTGCATGTTCCGGAGGCGACTATTTACCGTTGGATTCGCCAGGGTGACATACCGTGCGTGGTACGGCGTGGAAAGCATTATTTTAACCAGTCGACTCTGGTAACCTGGGCTGAATCAAAACATATTCACCTCGAAAAGCACTCACTCAGAGAGAGTAAAAAAAAACAAAAAGCGAGCGCTACTCAGTCCCCGCTTGTTGAAGCTTTTGAAGCAGGTAATGTTTTTCACACAGTTCCATCGGGCTCACTGGAAACACTTTTCAGCGAAATACCGTCCTGCATGAATTTACCACGGCAGCTTAAAGAAACATTAGCAGAACAACTAATGCAGCGTGAACTGCTTTCTTCAACTGGAATTGGAAATGGAATTGCAGTTCCTCATCCAAAAACACCGCTTGGACAGCAATTAAAAAAATCAATGGTTGGTACTTTTTTTTTAGAAAAACCATTGGACTTTAAAGCACCGGACGGAATGCCGGTTTTTGTCGTATTTGTGCTATTGAGTGCTGATTCTTTTCACCATCTACATTTGCTTTCTCAACTCGCACGTTTTCTAAATAATACAGAAGTAAATGACTTTCTCAAACACTCCCCTACATTAGAAAATCTCGTTGAGCAATTTCAAAAAAATCTGGCGGAGACAGCTTAACAAGTTCCTTTCACGCGGTTTCGTTGGAACTGACGCTGATCTACTTTCACGCTTTCAGGCAGTTTCAGCACGTGAAGCAGTAGTGATGATGACAGCTGCTCTGGGAATCGGACTGGTTTGCGGAATGCTTGCAGTGGGACTCAACTGGAGTGTTCATACTCTGCGGCTTTTCATCACAGAATTAGACCTCGGCTGGCGTTCGATCTTTTTCCCTGCTTTGGGTGCGGGAATTGCGGTATTTTTTGTGCGTTATCTCATGCATGATAATGAGGGACATGGAGTTTCCTCAGTGATCAAAGCCATTGCATTGGGTACCGGATCACTCCGGAGACGGATGATTTATTCGAGATTCTTTGGAAGTTTACTGACAGTCGGAACTGGAGGTTCAACCGGACTGGAAGGTCCGATAGTCAGCATCGGCGGTGCGATGGGTTCTGCACTAGGACGTTGGTTGGACATGAATGAACGTCACAAAAAACTACTTGTAGGCTATGGTGCAGCAGGAGCGGTTGCAGGAATTTTCAATGCACCTTTGACCGGTTTGATTTTTGCCCTGGAAATAATTATTGGTGAATGGTCTTATTTAACTATCCTGCCGACCATCATTGCCGCAGTTTCCGCGACTGAAATCAGCCGCTGGATCATGGGTGATAAGATTGCATTTTTTCAGGAAATTGCCGGATTTTCGATCACCTCTTTAATTGCCTGTTTTGCGCTCGGTGCAATTACCGGAGTTATCTCAATCCTGTTTGTCAGAAGTCTGCATGTCTGGGAAAAACTTTTTGCAAAAATTTCTCTGCATCTCTGGGTACGTGCTGCTATTGGTGGTTTGTCTGTAGGAGTTCTAGGTTATTACATGCCGGAAGTTTTGTCTGAGGGTTACTCTGCAACTCAGTCTTTTCTGACCGATTCAATCCGGCCGGAACTGGGTTTTATCCTCTTGTTTGTGCTGCTCAAATTTTTAGCCTGCGGTATCACTCTGGGTAGTGGTGGTGTAGGCGGAGTATTTGCCCCAAGCCTCGTGATCGGCAGCGGAGTTGGCCTCGCTTTCGGGATGATTCTGCATTTGCTGCCGCTCGACGGTGTTGCGGAAGACGCGGCTTTTGCCTTAGCAGGTATGGCTGGAATGGTTGCGGGAGTCATGCATGGACCGCTGACGGGAATATTCCTGGTTATGGAAGCCACTCGTGGGTATTCCATGATTTTACCCCTGATGCTGACTGCAAGCAGCGCCATGGTGGTTAGTTCGTTCTTTGAAATTGGTTCTGTTTATACTCAGGATCTGATTAAGCAGGGGAGTTTGATTAAACGTGGAACAGACAGATATTTGTTGCATCATCTGAATATTAGAGATATTTTAGACAAGGATTTCATCACCATCCCTGAAGGTCTGCTGTTAAGGGATTTCATTGATGAGTTCAAGAGAGCACGCCGCAATTATTTTCCTGTACTCGATGCTGAGAAGCAATGTGTTGGAGTTGTTTTTCTGGATGACATCCGTCCGCATCTTTTTGATACAAGTCTTTATGATTTAGTAACGATGGGATCAGTCATGCGGAACTTGCCCATCATCAATTTAAATGAACCGATCAATGTTGCTCTGGACAAGTTTGAAACGTCTAAAGCATGGTCATTACCAGTCGTTGAAGGTAAATTATTTTTGGGAATGCTTTCCAAGTCGACTCTCTTTGATCATTATCGACGCGAACTGCAAATTCAGGCAATTTGAAAAAATATTCACGAAACACTTGATATTTTTTCCTGTTTCCTTAACTTTACAACAACCGGTTTTTTAAGCAGACGAAGATTAACTGGAGAATTAAACCAATTTCTGCTGAAAAAACCCCTCAAACTTTTTTAACCTTAAATGCATGGAGTTATGAACAAATCAGAATTAATCGAAGAATTATCAGACCGTACAGGACATAATCCGAGATTAACAGACCAGACAGTGCGGATCTTTTTTGACCGCATCAAGGACGCTCTTAACGCTGGTGATAAAGTAGAAATCCGCGGGTTCGGTTCTTTTACACTGAAAAAATATAAGGGATATTTCGGACGGAATCCTAAAACCGGTGAAACAGTGGAAGTCAAACCAAAGCAGCTTCCAGTTTTCCGGACAGGTAAGGATCTACGCAGTCGTGTCAATCAGTAACTTACTGCAAGATTAGGCATTTTCGTTCAAGTCTTCCGGAGGTTGATCCAGTAAATCCTTAAATCGTTGCTGGGGCTCAATCATCTTGGTGATTTGAACTGCGTGCTTGCCTTTGTATGCACCTTGTGTTGCCATGAATTTAAGTTTGTCCTGAACCATAACTTTAAGCGGTTTATCCTGATCCTGATTTAAGATAATACGGTCACCGTTTTTCAAGGTAAGAAAATTCCGCAGGGACATGCGTGCTTCTCCAAGCGCGACTTTTACACTAACTTTGGAGTTGCGAAGATTTTCTTCAAGGCGGCTGACGTTAACTGCATTGACTTCTTCATCAAAATTGGTTTTGCCTGCTTCTATTTGTAAGCGTACCGGGTCAAGCATCAGATAGGGTAGACAAATACTCATTGTGTATGGGACACGGTTGATTTCAACATCGAATGTTGTGCTCGCCACCACCTCTTCCTGTGGAACAATCGCAGCAAATTTAGGCTGTACTTCCATACGCTCAAAATATGGTTCCAATGGTGTTAATCTCTTCCAGGCTTTACCCAGATCTTCGAGTGCACTGAACACGACTTTTGAGAGCATCCGAGTTTCAATTCCTGTAAATTCACGTTTGGGAGGCGGATTTTCAAACCAGCCGTTTCCTCCGAAAAGCAGGTCGATCAGCACGTGTACCAGATGATGCTCAAAGACAAACAATGCGTGCCCCTGAAGTGGATTCATGCCAAAAATACTTAGTGAGGCAGGAGTTGTAATTGCTCCAAGATAATCCCGGAAACTTACCAGTTCTGTAGAACGACGTGTGATAGTTACCGGACGCCTCACATGATGTGAAAAACTCTGTGCGTAAATCCGGGCAAAACGGTCATAAACCGCTTCCAGTCCAGGCATCCGCCCACGTATAATCGGGGTTTGATGACCTAATTCATATGGCAAAACCTCAGTTTCCTGCTGTACTTCAGGATTCAGTCGTTTGTCCTGTTCAACCGAAATGCGTTTCAAAAGTGCATTTAATTCTTTCTTCGACTGAGACATAGACTATTTGGAGTAATGCTGTGAAATTAGGAGTTCTGGTTTATCTTGAGAATAATGACGAACATATTCTGATGATTCACCGTGAAAAAAAAGATGAACATCAGGGACTCTGGTTAGCACCCGGCGGAAAAGTCGAAGCAAATGAAGCTCCATACGAAACTGCGGTTCGTGAAACGCTGGAAGAAACCGGACTGCAGATCAAAGATCCGGAACTAAAAGCCGTACTCTCTTTTCCTGATGAAGGAGACTCACCCTTTGGTGATGAATGGCACGTCTTTGTTTTTTACACGAACAGCTTTTCCGGAACACTCACCAAAGATTGTCCGGAGGGTCGACTTGAATGGATTCCAAAAAACGAGTTGACTGAACTCGCTTCATGGGAAGGCGACCGACTGTTTACGCCTAGAATTCTGGAACCTGGATCCTTTTCTGCAAAATTTCTTTATTCCGGCAAAACTTTATTGGACTACACTTTTTCCGAATGCAAACATCAAGTGTAAATTCGAATGTTTTGAAACGCAAGGCAAGACAACTTTTTTCCATGAATTATACAATGTTCCGTCATTACAGCATAATCTTAATTTTCGTTTTATTCCTCTCAGGATGTCAGGTACAAGTACGCTATCCCGCGGAATTTCCAGCAGAAACTGTTATCAGCAATGAAGAAACTTTCTGGTTCTGGGGTTTAATAGGCGAGAAAAAATACGAGCTTAACGACCTCTGCCCACAAGGCAGGGTATATGAACTACGAATCCACAACACCTGGATGCAAAGCACTTACACTGCACTCACGCTGGGAATCTACAGTCCACGCACAATCACCATCGTCTGCTCAATCCGGGGCGAATAGTCCACACACAATCACCATC
>JABGPG010000125.1 GCA_018645085.1 Deltaproteobacteria bacterium | reverse complement strand
TTTTTGAAGAGTCTTAATACAGAGGGGAATTTTATAAAATGAATATTTCGGATAGTTAAAAATTCACTCTCAATATTATCCTCGAAGTTGTTTAATGAACTTTAACAGTAAATTGGCCAGTTCACTGGAACTATGGGTCTCGTAGTCAATATTTAATGATGAACCTCTTACTAGCTTACTGGCATTTTGATAAACTTCTTTACCAAGATCAGTGGCGCAAATCAGTACTATTCTACGATCTTTTGGGGCTGTAACTCGATAGACGAAATTATCGTTAACCATCCGATCTATCATCTTTGTCAAGGTTGGATTGTTGATCACCAGTTTTTCGGCAAGTTCTCCCATTGACATTCCTTTGCTTTCCTCCAATAAAGTTAATATTCTCCAACTGTCTACTGCAAGCCTTGTCGGCTTTAGACGTTCACCTATTTGTTGGTTTGACAAGCGACTGGCTTGTGCCAATAGATCGCTGATTGAGGATGAATCTTGTATTGTCATAAAAAAATTGATATGTCTAAATATTAAATGTTGAATATTTCACTATTCAAGTATATTATATTTTTAATTCAGATTGCAAGTTCTAAAACACAGAGCCTTTTATATGAAAAAACAATAACTCGCAAAATAAATGATAGAATTAATTATTTAATGTTGAATATTTCACATTTCAAGTATATCTTATGAATAACAGTAAATACTTTTCAAAAAACAAGCTTCTGTTTTTAGATAACAAACAATAACTCGCTGACTTAGAGTAGATTGTTATTATTGGCTAAACAATATAGATGAGAGGTTGGAGGAGAATGAAACATCATAAATTAACCGCAACACAAGTATTACGAAAATTTCGGGATCGATCCCTAAAAGTTACGGATTATGTGGAGAGCCTGCTAGAAAGTTGTGTTATAAACGAGCACCTTAATGCTATTATTTCTCAGGACAGAGAAGCTATTCTGACAAAAGCTGTAGAAGCTGATAAAAGCTATGATGACGGTAATCAAACTGGTGTCCTGTGCGGGTTGCCCATTGTTCTTAAGGACAATATCAATACGGCGGATTTGCCTACGACAGGCGGAACAGAGGCTTTGGCAAATCATCGTCCAAAAAAAGATGCGCCTGTTGCCCATCAATTATGGGAGGCAGGAGCGGCGCTTTTCGGTAAAACCGGAATGCACGAATTGGCGTTTGGTATTACTAGCAATAACGCTTGTTTCGGAGCGGTGCGTAATCCATACGATCCGGATAAAATTGCTGGGGGAAGTAGTGGGGGATCTGCGGTTGCGGTGGCAAAGGGAATGGCACCGTTTGGATTGGGTACAGATACCGGAGGATCTTGTCGTATTCCTGCCGCTTTGTGCGGAGTAGTTGGGTTTCGTCCCACCATTGGCCGTTATAGCCAAGAAGGATTAATTCCCATTTCACACACAAGAGATACTATTGGACATTTAGCATGTACTGTTGAAGATGTGCTTTTGTTACATAGTGTTATTTCCGGAGATTCAGTGAAACCAGATTTGGTTTCACTGAAAGGCCTTAAGTTGGGTTTGCCAAAATCCTATTTTAGAGAAAATTTGGATTCTCAGTTGGAGGCAGTAATAAATCAGATAGTCAATCACTTGTCCTCTGAAGGGGTGGAGTGGATTGAAGTGGATGTTCCTAATGTAGAAGAATTAAATGCAGGGTGCAGTTTCCCAGTTGCTTTGTATGAAGTTGTTAGGGATTTGCGTGATTATCTGATGAAATATGAAACTGGTTTGAGTTTGGAAGAGTTGATTGATCAAGTCCGAAGCCCAGATGTAAAAGGGGTTTTGAGCAGTCAAATGAATGGTGATGAAGTAATGCCTGAAGCTGCATACCTAGCTGCTATTCAAACACATCGCCCTTCCTTGCAGAGTACACTCAGTGATTATTTCAGTCAACAAGGAGTGGACGCAATTGTATATCCAACAACACCACTACCAGCTCGCCCGATTGGTGGAGATGAAACCGTTGCTTTGAATGGAATCGAAGAACCAACATTTCCTACCTACATTCGTAACTGTGACCCTGGTAGTAATGCAGGGATCCCTTGTTTGAGTATTCCGGTGGGAATGACTTCAGATGGTTTGCCGGTAGGGATGGAACTAGCGGCGCCTATGAATCAGGACCATCGGCTGTTATCTATCGGTATGACTTTGGAGTCGGTAATTGAACCCATCCCAAGTCCTATCGGGTAATTTAATTTCTAAATTATTTCAGGAGAACAACATGAAAAACGAAAACAATCTCAATCGTCGCAATTTTTTACTCAGTACAATGGCCGCTTCTACGGCACTTGCGACGGGGACTTCTTTGTTGAATCCGGCGAGTGCAGCAGGCAGTCTGAAAATCGGTTTGATGATCCCGTTGAGCGGGCCTGCCGGTTTGTTTGGACCTTCCAGCAAAAACTGTGCGGAATTAGCGGCGGAAACAATTAACAATCGCGGCGGAATAATGGGCCGTCCGGTGGAATTAGTGTTTGCCGATGCAGGTGTTCCTCCGGCGGAAGCAACAAAAACCGCTATTCGTTTAATGCTTTCCGAGCGGGTTGATGCCATCATCGGAATGCACGACAGTGCGGTGCGTGCAGCCGTGATTGGGGCTTTGAAAGCAAAGATTCCTTATGTTTATACTCCGGTTTATGAAGGCGGCGAATGTGCTAAAAACACTTATGTCGTCGGAGAAACCCCACCGCAACAACTGGCTCCGGTTATTCCTTGGCTAGCACAAAATAAAGGAGTCAACAAGTGGTACATGATCGGTAACGATTACAATTGGCCACGTCTGAGCAACGAAGCGGCAAAATCATATATTGCCTCTGTTGGCGGAAAAGTTGTCGGCGAACAATATTTGCCTTTTGATGTGAATAATTTTGATGCCAATATCGCGCAGATTAAAGATTCCGGAGCAAACGGTGTACTGATTACTCTAGTAGGAGGTGCTTCTGTAGGTTTCAATCGCAGTTTTGCGGGTTTTGGTCTGGCTGATTCAGTCTATCGTCTCGGTACGCTGATTGAGGAAAATACTTTGCTGGGCATAGGCGCGGAAAACAGCAAAAATCTGTTTTCTTCCGCAGGCTATTTTGGCAATATCAATACTCTGGAGAATCAAAATTTCGTGCAACGTTTTCAGGAAAAATTTGGTGCAAAAGCTCCTGTACTGAACACTTTGGGACAGTCCTGTTATCAAGGTGTGTTGCTCCTGGAAGCCATGGCAAAACGAGCCGGGCAATGGGATAAAGCAAAATTGGCGGCGACAGCGGAAGGCACAACTTTTGATAGCCCACGTGGTACAGTTACCTTGAGAAACCGTCATGTTGACACCAATGTATATTTGGCAGAAGCGAACGGTGTGAGTTTCGAAGTGGTGAAAACTTTTCCAAATATCGGCTCCGGCGCAACTTGTAGTTGATAACGGCTGAGAGAACTGATGGAATCTTTATTGGTTTTTAACAGTCTGAATATTCTTTATGAAGTATTCAGTTTGTTGTTAGTTGCTTTGGGGTTGGGGATTATTTTCGGACTCTTGCGTGTGATGAATATGGCACACGGTGAATTCATCAGTTTAGGCGCGTTCACCGCTGTTTCGTGCCAAATGGCCGGCTTGTCTTATTGGGTTGCTTTTCCGGCAACTTTAGTTGTTTGTGGCAGCATCGGTTTTTTGCTGGAACGCTTTTTGATTAGGCAACTCTATAATCGCCCTTTTGACACACTGGTGGCCACTTGGGGATTGAGTATTCTTTTACGTAAATTATTAGAGTTGGGATTCGGCAAGGGTTATCAAAGTTTGGAACTTCCTCTATCAGGTTCTGTTTCGATTTGGGGTACAGGCTATCCGGCTTATCGGCTGTTGTTGATGGGCTTTATTGTGATTTTGGTTGGCGGCTTAACGCTTTGGTACAATCGCAGTTCTGCCGCAATGCGGGTCAAAGCCATGATCGGCAATCCTGAGTTGGCGGAATCAGTAGGTCTCAACACACAACGATTAGCCTGTTTAACATTTATTTGCGGAGTTTGCTGTGCCGGATTAGCCGGAACTTTGTTAGCTCCTTTGTACTCGGTTTATCCGGCAATGGGGCTGGATTACTTGTTGCGTTCCTTCTTTATTTTGGTTATCGGCGGTGTGGGCAATCTTTGGGGCTTGTTTACCGGTGCAGCTATTATCGGGGGTCTGCAAAGCGGTTTGGCCGTCTTGGTAAATCAAACGGCAGGATATTTTGCCGTGTTGATTGTGGCCATTATCTTTTTATGGCGGAATCCTGATGGTATTTTTCATCGCGCGTAATTTGGGGCTGTTGGCCGTTCTTTGGACGCTCCCGGTTTTGATTGGAGATTATAACACCTATCAATTAGGACTTTATCTGCTCTATGCGGTTGCCGCTGTCGGTGTCGCTGTATGCTGGGGACAAGTCGGTTTTTTACCACTAGGTCAATCGGTTTTCTTTGGGTTAGGAGCCTATATTTCCGGTTGGAGTTTGCGGGCATTTGGTGAAAGTTGGGAAGTCTGGCCACTTTTGTCGTTGGCAGTAATTGTTCCAGCTTTGTCGGCGTGGCTGATCGGTTGGTTGGTTTTTCAAGGAAAAAAAGAAAGCGGACCTTATTTTTCACTGATAACGCTGGCTTTGAGCATGTTAGCTTTTCAGTTAGCCACAAGTTGGAACAGCATAACCGGAGGTTTTAACGGCTTGAGCGGCATTCCTGAATTTGGCGGTTTGGACAGTTTCGGTTCGTTGTATTATCTTATTGCCTTTTGTCTCGTTTTGGCACTTGCTGGAAGTTCGTGGCTTTTGCAAGCACCTTTGGGAACTTTGTGGCGGGCAATTTCCCAAAATGAACCGCGATTGGTTTTTCTGGGATATTCCACCGGAACATTGAAGGCACTTGCTTTTGGTTACAGTGGGGCTTTGGCTGGTCTCGGCGGAATGTTCTATGCGCCACATCAAGGATTGGTAACTCCGGATTTATGCGGCTTTATACTTGCGGCGGAGTTGGTCGTTTGGACTGCGGTCGGAGGACGTAAATCGCTTTTGGGACCGGTGTCCGGTGTTGTCTTGGTAGGCTTGCTGACTTCAGAATTACGGGATGTTTTCGCCTATTGGGAGGTTTTGGTTGCACTGCTTTTTATCGGAGTTGTGCTGTATTTGCCCAATGGATTATCCGGAATATTCAAACCTTTGTCCGGATTGAAAAAGACGAAAATTTCTCCGGAAATCGCTATTCCTGCGCGGTCTTCTGTTTCCGCAAACGGCGGACTTTCCTTATTATTTGACAACGTTTCCTCTCAAATCGGCACAGTTCATATCTTAAACAAACTCAGTTTTCATATCAAAACAGCCGGAATCTACTGCATGATCGGCCCCAATGGCGCGGGGAAAACATCTTCATTTAATGTCTTGAGTGGTGAACTGCCGCTCAGTGACGGCACAATTCAAATTAACGGCCAACCACTCAAACTTGCTCAGCACCGGCTTTCCGCTTTGGGTATCAGCCGCAAATTTCAGTTTCCCTCCATTTTTCCGGAATTGACTCTGCGAGAACATTTAAGCATTCCGTTGTGGAGCAATCAAGCCAAAGCGCACCAATACCTTGACCACCGTCTTCATCGTTGGCGCAGTCAAGTCTTATCGAGTTTATTGATACAATTTCCATTTCTGAGCAATCAGCACAATTTGGCTTCGGCATTATCTCACGGTGAACGACAAATTTTGGAACTGGTGATGACGCTGATTGCCGAACCAAAATTATTGTTGCTGGATGAGCCGTGCGCTGGACTGTCCCCACAGGAAACCAAACATGTAATTGAGACCATCCGCGAGATTACGCAGGAAAATAATTTAACGGTCATCATCATTGAACACGATATGCAGTTGGTGCGGGAATTGGCTGAACATCTGTTTGTTTTGCACCAGGGGAATTTGCTTGCGGAAGGCAATGTGCTTGAAATTCAAAACAATGAACAAGTCAAAGCGGTCTATGCTGGAGGGAGTAAAACATGAGCGCGCTTTTAGAATTTTCCGACATCAGCGGAGGTTACGGTGGAGCAACGATTGTGCGGAATATTTCAGTAACCCTCCGGACGGGACAAGTTCTGGCTGTCTTGGGGCGCAACGGAGTAGGAAAAACGACACTCATCAAAATCTTGACCGGACACCTTGCTCTCAAACAGGGTAAAATCAGTTTCCAAAATCAGGACATTTCCGACTATCCTGCGCATCAACGCCAACAACTCGGAGTCAGTTATGCACCGCAGGAACAAAGTGTGT
>JABGPG010000164.1 GCA_018645085.1 Deltaproteobacteria bacterium | reverse complement strand
AAAAGCGGAAGAAGTAAAGAAAGAAGAAGCAGTAGCCGCAGTGCAAAAGCAGGAAGTTGCCAAAGAAGAGGCTGAAATAGCAGTTGAACAAGACGCAGATAAAAGTATTGAGGCACCAAAAGCTGTCACTATCATTTCTGCACCACCTGAAGAAACTGATACTGCAGTTAATGAAATGGAACTCGTCTACTTTGACTACGACAAGAGTGCAATCAGCCCAGCCTTTGCAGAGATCATTCAGAAAAATTATGAATGGATCGCAGAAAACCCTGATGTACAGATTCAGTTGGAAGGTCACTGTGATGAGCGTGGAACCAATGAATACAACCTGGCTTTGGGAGAAAGACGTGCGAAAGCTGTCTTTGACCACCTGGTCAGTCTTGGAGCAAATCCATCACAATTTTCTATGGTCAGTTTTGGTGAGGAACGTCCAGCAGCTTCCGGCAGCAACGATGTTGCCTGGGGTAAAAATCGACGTGTAGAGTTCACCCGCCTGTAAAAAACTTTTACAACTCTGTCACTAATAGACTTCTCTTAGAATTATGCTCACCGAATGGTTAGGCGAATCGAGCATAGTCGGGATGGTACTGAGCGGGAGTTTTATCGCAAAGCTCGTCTTGCTCATTTTAGCTTTGATGTCGGCCCTTTCCTGGGCCGTCATCATTATAAAGACACTTCAGTATATAAATATCCGCAAAGATAATCAGAAGTTCTACCAAATCTACCTCAACGAATCCAGTCTTAATCAAATCAAAAAAGTTTCAGCAGATTTCCCTTATTCTGCTTTTGCATCGATGTACTCTGCCACCTATCAGGAAGCAGCCAGAATGAGTCAGCGTATACAGCGCTCAACACCTGATATCACGGAAAACACTTCAATGCTCCCGCATCTTAGTCAGCAACTGCAAAGGGTGATTGAGCAAACGATAAATGAAAGATACGCTTTCATAGAAAACCGTTTAAGCATCCTCGCAACCATTTCAAGCGCAGCTCCTTTCATCGGTTTATTCGGAACCGTGCTGGGAATTATCAATTCCTTTCAAAGCATAGGAACTTCCGGAGTTACCAGTCTTGCCTCAGTTGCTCCTGGGATTTCAGAAGCTTTGGTTGCTACTGCTGCAGGTTTACTTGCGGCTATTCCTGCTTTAATGGCCTACAATTATTTCCGTAATCAAACCCGGATCTTAGCAAATACCATGCGTAATTACGGCATGGAACTTACTAATCGTTTTGAATGGATAGTACATGGGCGGCTCCTGGGATCAGAATGAACCACTGAGTGAAATAAACGTTACTCCTTTTGTGGACGTTCTGCTTGTTTTGCTGATTATCTTCATGGTAACTGCTCCAATAGTAAACCATGTGATTCAGGTGGATCTTCCTGAAGACAGTTACAACCAGGATAAAATGAAACCCATGCAGGAACCACTGCGGGTAGTGATTGACAAATCCGGGGTTTTGTATTTAGGAAACACCCGTATCGGAGGGAGTACTGAGGACGAGAGTCAGAGAGTGCTGGAGGATAAAATTAAACAATGGACCAAGGGTCAGAAACAACCATGGTTGGTTGATGTGGAAGCAGACGAAAAAGTGGATTACGGGTCAATTGTGCCAGTCATTGCACGGCTCAAAGAACTAAAAGTCAGCATGAACCTGGTGATTCGACCCAAAGCAAAAAAATAGCACCTGCATTCAGCTGGTTTCCTCTTTCATAACAGTGCTATCTTCTTTAATTACTGTAGTATTTTCATCAATTTTTGCTTGATCATCTTTGTTTTTCTTGGTCGCGCTTTTAAAATTAGTAATCATTCCGCCAAGTCCCTCACCAATTAGAGGCAAGCGTTTTGCTCCAAATAAAACAACGATAATTGCCAAAACTATTAAAAGTTCCCAAATGCCTAAACCAAACATAGTGTGCGCTCCTGCTTATTGTGTCATGGCCCGTTAGGCCGTATAATGTAAATTGATCTTATAGTAGATAGAATTCGTCTGATAATCGCAAGATTAATGAAACAAGTCAACCTGTGAAAATTAGCTTAATCAAATGAAACCCCATGAACGCAGAAACTACGGAGCAGGAATCAACACTGCACAAGCTTAAATTTTTGGCAGATGCGTCGCATGTGATGCAGGCAGAAATTGCTCGTACCGACATTTCCCTGAATGAGGTCATGCTCTGGAAACAAGGGACTGTGGTGATACTGGACAAGATAGTCGGCTCTACGATTGACGTTTTAATCGGCGACCGTTTAATTGCACGCGGAGAGGTCGTTGTGATTAATGACCGCTTTGGCGTCAGGATCAGCGAAATCACCCATCCTGACGAAAAACCTAAGTTAGGCTGGAAATAATAATTCTCATAATTCTCATAATTCCGCTTTATCGCCCCTCATTTAATCTTCTGACTGAATTCATTCTCCTCTTAATGCCTTTGGAAATGCAGTCGCGGTACGTTCCAGATCTTCTTCAGAATGGGCAGTTGAGACGAAAAGCGATTCAAATGCTGAGGGTGCAAGATAAATCCCCTGTTTGAGCATACTCCGGAAAAAACGGGTGAACTGCTCTGTATCAGTTTTAAGCGCCTGTTGATAATTTTGGACAGGTTCTGCTGAAAAGAATAATCCGAACATACCCCCCATAGCCTGCGTTTGCAGAGGAATTCCGGCAGATTCAGCTGCAGATTTAAACTCTCCTGAAAGCCATGCTGTTTTTTGACCAAGTTCCGGATAAGGATTCTCTTCTTTTAAAATACCCAGAGTAGTTAATCCTGCGGAGACCGCAAGTGGATTTCCGGATAGTGTTCCTGCTTGATAAACAGGACCTGCAGGGGCCACTTGAAGCATGATATCCTGACGGCCACCATATGCACCAACAGGAAGGCCTCCGCCAATTACTTTACCGAAAATGCTCATATCCGGAACTATACTAAAGATCTTTTGAGCCCCTCCGTAATCAACACGGAATCCACTCATTACTTCATCGAAAATCAGCAAGATTCCCTCACGGTCGCAAAGCTCACGCAAACCTTGTAAAAATCCATGTTCCGGAGGAATCATCCCCATATTTCCGGCAACTGGTTCCAAAATCACGGCAGCAATCTCTCCGGAATTTTCTTCCGCAAGTTTGATGACTGACTCCAGATCATTAAATTTCGCCTGTAGAGTCAGTTCGACAAAAGCAGCAGGAACTCCCGGTGAATCCGGAATTCCTAAAGTCATTGCTCCGGATCCTGCCTGAACCAATAGTGGATCAACACTACCGTGATAACAGCCTTCGAATTTAACAATTTTATCACGTCCGGTATAACCACGCGCAACTCGGAGCGCGGCCATTGAAGCTTCTGAACCGGAATTAACCAGACGTAGCATTTCCACGCTGGGAACTGCCTCACAGACCATTTCCGCCAACTGAATTTCACCTTCAGTCGGAGCGCCAAATGATGTTCCATTCCGGAGAGTTTCTTCAAGTTTGCGGACTACTTCAGCATGAGCATGACCTAAAATCATTGGCCCCCAGGAGCCTACATAGTCAATATATTCGTTGCCATCCACGTCAAAGAGTTTTGAACCCTGAGCACGTTTGATGAAAAGTGGATTCATCTTTACGGATTTGAAAGCACGGACAGGACTGTTTACTCCGCCCGGAATACTTTGCTGTGCACGTGAAAATAATTGTTTAGACTGTGTGATCTGCATGAAGGTTGCACTTAATTAAAAGGTTAAATAGATTTTTTATCGACTGAAAACTTTTAGTCTGCATAAATACAATATTGCTGTTATTGCTAGTTTGGAGAACGACTCAATAGTTGTCAAGCCTACACTATAGAAAATAATGCCGCCCATCATATTATCAGCCGTTTTTTGCTTCATTTTATTCAACGGATGTACCTCAACTGCTGAGAACATAAAAACATCATATGATCCGGACTACAAAGTCCTGGACAGAGGTAATCTTGACGTTATTGTTAAGAGCCGGGCCTGCGCATTAATTGCTGTAGATGCAGTTTCAGGAGCAAAGCGTAATGCGGAGTTTCATCTGCGCAGCGTCATTGGGGATCAAAATCACCGCAGGGAATTTAAGGAAGTTAAGCGCTACATTGAAGGTCAGAGAATCTGTGTTGAAATGAGCGCAAGTGCTTTGCCTCCTATTTAAAAGCATGCTCAATATTAAACTAAAGAACCTTGATTACTTGCTATTTGAAACGCTAATCGATAAAGTATTATAAGCAATCAGGCTTGGCAGTTTATGTTTTATGTAAGAGGATGATGCATCCTGACTGTTTACTGATCTTTTACAACAACCAAGCATCTTTGCGGACTTCACTCACCTAACTCAATAAAAGGAAGTTTATGCCCGGCGGAGCCCAGGAAAAATCTACTGGACCAAATCAAATTGCGCTGCCTATGCTGCCAATGCGTGATATCGTGGTCTTTCCTCAGATGACAGCGCCTTTTTTCATCGGCCGTTCTCTCTCTATTGCATCTCTCGAAAAAGCCCTTGAAGGTGACCGTCAAATATTTGTCGTTGCTCAAGAAGACCCTCTGATTGAAGAACCTGAGGCAAAAGACTTGTTTCGTGTAGGAACAATAGGCAAGGTTTTGCAGATCATGCGTCTCCATAATGGTACGATAAAAGCCCTCTTTGAGGCAAAATCCAGAGGCCGTCTGATTGAAGCTCATATGGACGAACCACATTTTGCCGCAATTGTAGAACCAATCCCCGAAGAAACTTCTGATGCACCTGAACTGCATGCCCTCAGCAAGAATGTACGTGCTGAATTCAAACGTTATCTTAAGGATGTGAAACGTCGTACAGAAGGTATCGAAAAGTTGTCCATTGATTCAGAAGATCCGCACATTCTGGCAGACCGAATTGCTCCTCTGCTGAACATGGATTTACAGAAAAAGCAGGCTTTGCTGGAAAACAATGATCCAAAAAAACGACTGGAAATTGTTTATGGAAGAATGCTTGAAGAAAAGGAATTTAAAAAAGTAGAGCGTAAACTAAAGGAGCGTGTACAGGGACAGATAGGCCGTACACAAAAAGAATACTACCTCAATGAGCAGGTCAAAGCCATCCAGAAAGAATTAGGGCAAGGTGAAGACGGCAAAGCGGAAATGGAGGAGTACGCGAAGAAAATTGAGAAAATGGAACTTTCTGTAGAAGCCAGGGAGATGGCGGAAAAGGAACTACAGAAACTGAAGATGATGCCTTCCATGTCTTCGGAAGCAAATGTTGTCAGGAATTACATAGACTGGCTGCTGAGCATGCCATGGACAGAAATAACGGAAGATAATTTTGACCTCGAAAAAGCAGAAAAAGTACTCGACGCACGGCATTACGGATTAGAGAAAGTCAAAGAACGTATTATTGAATACCTTGCTGTGGCTCAGCAGGTAGGCAAAATGAAAGGACCTATTATTTGTCTTGTTGGACCTCCCGGAGTTGGAAAAACATCTCTGGCACGTTCTGTTGCAGAAGCATTAGGTAGAAAATTTGCGCATGTGAGTCTTGGTGGAGTACGTGACGAGGCAGAAATCAGAGGACACCGCCGGACATATATCGGCGCAATGCCTGGAAAAGTGATTCAATCTTTAAGAAAAGTAAAACACAAAAATCCGCTGTTGCTTTTCGATGAAATCGACAAAATGTCATACGGTGTGATGGGTGATCCTGCCGCAGCTTTACTAGAGGTACTTGACCCTGAACAGAACCATACTTTCATGGATCACTATCTTGAAGTAGAGTTTGATATTTCGGATGTCTTATTTTTCTGTACAGCCAATGTTCAGCAGAATATCCCGCCTGCGCTTAAAGACCGGATGGAAATTATCCGTCTTTCCGGTTACACGGAACTGGAAAAAGAACACATCGCACGTGAACATCTGCTGCCTAAACAAATTACAGAAAATGGTCTGACTTCAAAACAAATCCAGTTCCAGCATAAAGCGATTTTGAATATTATCCGTGGTTATACCAGAGAAGCAGGAGTACGTAATCTTGAACGTGAAATCGCAAAAGCATGCCGTAAAGTTGCAACCCAGTTAGTAAAGAAAACAAATCTCAATAAAGTCGTTGTAACTCAAAATCGTGTGCAGAAATTTCTAGGCGTACAGCGTTACAAACACGGTAAAGCAGAAGAACAAAATGAAATCGGCACTACATGCGGATTAGCCTGGACACAGGCCGGAGGTGAGCTTTTAGTGACTGAAGTGAATATCATGAAGGGTACAGGCAAATTGCAGCTGACGGGAAAACTCGGTGATGTCATGAAAGAATCTGCACAGGCCGCCCTGAGTTATGTACGTAAAAACGCAAATCAGCTGGGAATTTATTCTTCAGTTTTCGAAAAAACCGATATTCACATTCACGTACCTGCAGGTGCAGTTCCGAAGGATGGACCTTCTGCAGGAGTAACCATTGCCACTTCATTAGTCAGCGCGTTTACTTCCATTCCTGTCCGCAGGGATGTAGCAATGACCGGAGAAATCACACTACGCGGAAAAGTCCTCGCGATTGGCGGTTTGAAAGAAAAACTCCTTGCGGCAAAACGTGGTATCATCTCCACAGTCATGATTCCGCAGAATAACGAAAAAAACCTCAGCGAAGTCCCGGATGAAATCCTAAAAGGTTTAACAGTACATCCTGTAAAATCAATTGAAGAAGTCCTGAAAGTTGCTCTGACTCAACTGCCGACTCCAGTCATAGAGTCAGAAGACGAACCTGCAGAAACAACTGCAACGGAAAGTCCGGAAGTTGCTATTCTTCCTCAATCAAATGTTCCTGAATCACCACGAACTTATGATGCCTAAGCATAAAATCTGCGACTAAAGACTGAGTACAATTTACAACAGAAATTAACTGACAACTTGAAACAACTTGACGGTGAGGATTCCGTCAATGTTGTATAATTAGCTTAAAAACGAAAAATATGATTGATGATATGGAATTAAGCAGTTCGGATCAGGAACTGATGACAGAGATAAACGCGGCAATAGTGCGTTACATCCAGTCTGATGATGCGCATCTGCAGATGGATCCAATGAATTCATACCGCAGACGGATGGTACACAAGATCGCTACTGAGTACAAACTTAATTCTGAATCAACAGGTGAAGGTGAAGATCGATCCGTACGCTTGTCCAAAACAGCGACAACCACAATTCCGGAAAATATTAACAAGCAGAGAGTTGTTGATAGGGGCATCGAAATTTTTTACGCAAAACCTGGTGCAGAAATTGTTTTACGTACTGACGGTAGTTTCGGAGTTTCACTCAAGGAAGGTGATAACAAGATACTTGACAAACGTACTGTGGACGAAGGAGAATTTCGCATACGTGATAATAAGATCATCTGCAAGCAAGACAGCAACTGGTGAACAACACACAATTTGAGGCAACACTTACAATTCCGCTGAATGAGCATTCGTCTTTTTCTCTGGCATATTTAGGTGACGCATTTTTCGAATTATGGTGCAGACAGAAGATTTTGCAGCGTTTAAAAAACCGCAGACAGGTTCACCTCCACGTTGTGCAATGGGTACGCTGTCAAACACAGTCACAACTCGCGCAACTGATTCATCCCCTCCTGAATATTGAAGAAGAAAATATATACCGACAGGGACGCAACAGCAAAACCATTTCTGCGCCCAAACATGCAGCTATTAAAGATTACCGCGCAGCTACCGGATTTGAATGTTTGGTGGGATACTGGTATTTGGAAAAGCAGACAAAACGTTTCGAAGAATTGATGAATCGTGCAGAGATCCTGGAATATCTGGAGTCAGTTCTGCCGGTGAGCAAATTTTCAATTCCTAATGCTGCATAAGTAGAATGTTCTGACTGTCGCTAATGGATTGAACTGCTGCTTAAATGATGCACTACGTCATTCTTCAAAAAATTATCAACTTCACAGCCTCTTTGCGCATCAGCAAAACAACTTATTTTATTAATGAATTATGCTTTTAAATTTAGGAAACGGCAAGTAGATGATTTGGACCTTTATCTTATTAATTATCGCAGGATCAGTCGGTGCAATAGCTTATCCTCTTTTTAGAACTAAACTGCAGAGCTATGAACTCCCCGGAACAGCTGAGCTTGATTTTAGTCAAGCGGATTCCTGGCTCTCTGCACTTAGCGACTTAGAAGATGATCTTGCTTTAGGAAGGATGTCAAAAACTGATTATCAACAACAGAAAATATTTCTTCAGCGTGGTTATCTGGAATGGCAGAAAAAATCCGGCAATACTAAAGACTGAACAACGGAATCAGGAAGCAATTTTCTGCGGTAACGGTAGTGGCTGATAGCTGAGATTTTTTCCGGAATCAGTTGCAACTAAGGCTCGCGCTAAATTCAGAGTTCCTTCCACAGTTGTGAAATAAGGCAAATTATGTAAAAGGGCAACTCTCCGAATATGTGAAGCATCTATTGAACGTTTTCTTGAACGTGTTGTGTTTACAATCAGCGCCACCTCGTCACGCTCAAGGTATTCAAAAATATTCCCCGCTGTTTTGCGATCCAGACTTGTTTTTTTAATATTTGCGACACCGGCTTTTTTCAGCACATCAAAAGTTCCTGCAGTTGCTAATATTTTACGACCAGCCTGTTGAAATTCGAATGCCGCAGGAATCATCTCCTGCTTATCCTGATCAGTCACACCAATAAAAACGTAACCTTCCTTTATTTCCGACTGATAAGCCGCAACCTGAGATTTTATAAAAGCTTCTTCAAGGCTATTTCCGCGTCCCATTACTTCACCAGTTGATTTCATTTCCGGACCTAGTTCTGTATCAGCACCGGAAAAACTAACGAAAGGAAAAACCGTTTCCTTGACCGAAACGGTTTTAGGTGCCTCGTAGCTAAAACCAATTTCACTCAATTTTAGTCCGAGCATCAGCCAGGTTGCATACTTCGCCAGCGGGTGACCGATGGCTTTACTGACAAACGGAACTGTCCTTGAAGCACGTGGATTAACTTCAATTAGAAATATTTCATCATCTTTAACTGCAAATTGGATGTTCATTAATCCTTTCACGCTGAGTTCTTTAGCCAGGGCTTTTCCCTGTTCTTCTAATCTGCGTAAGACAGATGACGTTAAATTTTGCGGAGGCAAGATACAGGCGCTGTCTCCTGAGTGAATACCTGCGCGTTCTACATGCTCCAGGATACCGCCCAATTCTGAGTTTATCCCGTCACCCAGCAGATCCATATCAATTTCTACTGCACCCTGCAAAAACTGGTCTATCAAAACGGGATGCTCCGGTGAAACCTGTATCGCTTCTTTGAAATATTCTGCCAGCTGCTTTTTTGTATCTGCAACCATCATAGCTCTACCTCCCAGGACATAAGAGGGGCGTACCAGGATTGGATATCCTATTTTTTCCGCAATTTTTTCTGCATCACTCAATGAACGAGCCATTCCATTTCTGGGCTGTTTCAGTTTCAGTTTCTTCAACATCTCAGCAAACTTCTCTCTATCTTCAGCTCGGTCAATACTTTCAAAAGGAGTTCCGAGCAGCTTTACGCCAGCGTCATTGAGTTGTTGTGCCAGTTTAAGCGGAGTTTGCCCACCGAGTTGTACAATCACCCCAATCGGCCGTTCTAGCTCGATCACATGCATTACATCTTCAAAGGTAATCGGTTCAAAATATAGACGATCGGAAGTATCATAATCAGTACTCACAGTTTCCGGATTACAGTTGAGCATAATAGATTCATAACCAATTTCACGTACAGCCCAGGATGCATGCACACAACAATAATCAAACTCAATTCCCTGACCAATACGATTCGGTCCTGAACCTAAAATGAGTACTTTTGCTTTTTCTGTAGGAAGCGACTCATTTTCCTCACCGTAGGTAGAATAATAGTAAGGCGTTTCTGAGGCAAATTCAGCCGCGCACGTATCAACTTGTTTGAAAACCGGTAGTATATTCCATTCATAACGCATATTATGAATCCGACTTTCCCTAACATTAAGTAATTCTGCAATACGTAGATCAGAAAATCCGAGCCTCTTCCAGCTCCTTAATTTAACTGGTGAGATTTCTGCTAACTCTGTTTTCAGTATAAGCTGTTCTTCCTCTACTAAACTCCGGATTTGCCATAAAAACCAAGGGTCAATTCCTGTCTGTTTAAAAAGCGCCTCGTCTGTCCAGCCCTGCCTCATTGCGTCAGCAACGTACCAAATACGTGTGCTGCCTACAGTTTGAAGCTGCTCTTCCAAAATTTCTTCTGCAGTTTTATAATCATCAGCATAATCTGGAGAATCGAGTCCTGTATGTCCGGTTTCCATCGAGCGTAAAGCTTTTTGAAAAGATTCCCTGAAGGTGCGTCCAATCGCCATTATTTCGCCAACTGACTGCATCTGAGTACCGAGACGGTCATCAGTCATGGAAAATTTTTCAAAGGCAAACCTGGGGATTTTTGTCACTACATAATCAATTGAAGGCTCAAAAGAGGCCGGCGTTTTTTTTGTAATATCGTTTGGAATTTCGTCTAGAGTATAACCAATTGCCAATTTGGCTGCAATTTTTGCAATTGGGAATCCGGTGGCTTTAGAGGCAAGGGCGGAACTGCGTGAAACTCTGGGATTCATTTCTATCACAAGGATTTCACCGTCAACCGGATTCACAGCGAATTGCACATTCGAACCCCCTGTATCAACGCCAATTTCCCGTATAATTTTGATCGACATATCCCGCAGATTTTGATATTCCCAATCTGTCAGTGTCTGTGCAGGGGCGACAGTAATGCTGTCTCCGGTGTGTACCCCCATCGGATCAAGGTTTTCAATCGAACAAATAATGACCACGTTATCTTTATGATCACGCATAACCTCCAGTTCATATTCCTTCCAGCCGATAATTGACTGTTCAACTAATACTTCATTAGTTGGTGAAACTGCCAGACCGTTGGAAACGATACGGGCTAATTCATCATATGTATGAGCAATACCTCCGCCGGCACCACCTAAAGTAAAAGACGGTCTGATAATGAAAGGAAATGGGTGAGTTTCTGTCAGAATTTTTACTTCTTCAAGCGAATGAACAATGCTACTGTTTGGCATGCCAACACCAATCTTATTCATTGCCTGCCTGAACAACTCCCGATTTTCTGCCTTATTTATTGCCTCAATGGATGCACCAATAAGTTCCACACCATATTTTTCCAATACTCCGTGTTCATGAAGTTTAATCGCCATATTTAGCGCAGTCTGCCCGCCCATGGTGGGCAAAATCACATCTGGGTTCTCCTGCTCAATGATTGCTTCGAGTGCACTAATGGTAATTGGTTCAATGTATGTTGCGTCCACCAGTCCGGGATCGGTCATGATAGTGGCAGGATTACTGTTGATTAAAACAACCCGGTAACCCTCTTCCTTGAGAGCTTTGCAAGCCTGTGTTCCGCTGTAGTCAAATTCGCAGGCTTGTCCAATCACGATTGGACCTGATCCTATTAGTAAAACAGTTTTTATGTCTGTGCGCTTGGGCATAGTATTGCTATTAAAATTGAGGGCTTATATCCAGCCTGATAATTTGTAACTAAGTAATCCAAAATATTCATGTGAAATAGTTTGGATGCGATTAAAATTTGCCCAGTCAAAGTAACGCCACCAGGGGATGGACTCTTTTCGATATGACTGATTTGCAGCGTATGCAAAAGCCTCAACCCCTAATTTTTTAAAGACAGAAACGAGTCGAAATAAATGGTAATCATGAGAAACCAGCAGAACAGTTTTTAATTCTAAACGGTCCAATATTTTGGACGTTTCTATGCCATTTCTATAAGTGTCTGCAGAACGGTTTTCAATGATGATGTTATCCGCTGGAACTCCCATTCCCTGTAGAATAATGGCCATACCTTTGATGTTTACTGGTGGTAGATAAGGTTTGGTTACTCCACCAGTAATGATAACCAGCGGGGCTACTCCTTCTAAATATAATTTAGCTGCAGCGTAAGCTCTTAGAGCAGAACCCGGTGTCGGCGCTCCTGAACCGTGTACTCCTGCTGAAGCGACAACAATCGCGTCACTGTTGTGTTTTTCACTCTTGGGAGTCAAATATTTTAAAGGCAGATAAATCGTTTGAAAAAACAGTGTGTTGCTTCCCAGCAACAGGACCACCCAACTGGCTAACAAAATACCGTATGAAAGTTTATAATGCTGCCTGTGCCTGTACATCATCAGCAGTGCACTTGATAATAATACTAAAAGCAGTATTGGTCCAAATACAATGTCTTCAACAATAAACTTTAAAGGTCGTTCCATTATTATTTGCTGAGAAAATTCGGGGACGGGTTTTTATTTTAGCGTTTAATAAATTGATGAATGATTTCTTGAGCTACACTCCGAAAATTAGCTAAACCTGTTTTTTGACTTTTTTTACAGAATTGCAACAGACACAATTTTCCAAGATTACTCAGGAAGTTTTTTCGAAGATTTATTGTCTGACTTCATAGTTAATTTTTCCATTAAAATCAGCGATCCTTCATAAGATCTTTTAATGGTTTTAATTACATTTCCATCTTTTCTTTCACGATTTAGTTTTTTAAGACAAACTCGCAACTCCTGAAGTTCTGAAACAGTAGTGGGATCTTTTAATTTTATACATTTCTGCGGTTCTTCTTCTTGAGCGAAGGCCTTTCCATTCTCCACAAATTCTCCAAAAAAGACAACACTCACTGAACAGATCAGTAAAATGGTTAAGAAACTCAGCACATAAACTAAGCTACTGTTCGCGATCCTAAAATATTTCTGCATAATCTTCGGCTTGAAAGTTGTCGTAATATCTCATATTTTTAAAGGTTAGAGTTTAGTCTTAGCTTAAACAATTTTTTACAGTAATACTGATTCAAAAGTTTTCCAAATCATGTTAAAACTATTCATTGCAGCTTTCTCTGTGGTCCTGTTGTACTGGCTCTGGAACAAAAAGGCACAGATTTTTGCCAGTCGAAACAACAAAGTTGATCCATTTATCACGACAATTGAAGCAATTGAAATGCAAACTTTTTTAGCTTGGGACACACCGCGTTCATGTCTTGAAGGTGACGGAATACGTTACGGCAAGCAATTTAAGCTAAAAAAACCACCGGAACTACCCCATGAACCTGGATGCCGTTGTGAAACCACGAAACTATTTTATACATCTGATGATGTTTTTCAAGGTACTTCGCCGATTTCAACACATAAGTCTGCGTTGGGAGACATCAGCGCGAAAGATGCATTGTTATTGAAGAACATATTACTCAAAATAATTAATAACTCTACGGCAACTAGTTTTTCAGATTTTATGGAACAATTTGAGACAAACAGTTTTTCTGCAGATATTCGTTCTCAGGCAATTTCACAAGCAGAACAAGCGTTTGAAGCAGCAAAAAACAAATGATGGAAACAGTATTCATGAGTTTAGTTTAGCATAGCAGTCTTCAGCCATACAGCAAACCAGCAGCAGAAATAAAAAACCAAATTATAAAAACAGACACACTATGAAAAGGCTGACTCAGTTTATCAAGTGGACATTCTGGTTAGTGATCATTACAGGGACTATTTCCGCGTCTGCACTCGGTGTATTTCTGTTTGAACTCAGTAAAACTTTACCGCAAAATCTAGAGGACGAACTCCACAAAAGAAATGATGTTTTACCGACTGTTCTTTATGACCGTGAAGGTAACCAGATTGAAGAACTTTTCATCCAGAGAAGAATAGTTGTACCCTACGAACAGTTTCCACCGCATCTCGTACAGGCACTGGTTGCCAGTGAAGATTCCCGCTTTTTCTCTCACCTCGGAATTGATCCGCTAAGAATCCCCAAAGCTTTCCTCGCAAATCTAAGAGCAGGCCGAATTGTTCAAGGTGCAAGTACTCTGACTCAGCAAACTGCGAGACTGTTTTTGTTGAGCAGAGAAAAGCAGATTATCCGTAAACTAAGGGAGATGTTGCTTGCCTTCAGGATGGAAATGCAATTTTCGAAACAGGAAATCCTGACGCTCTATCTGAACAAAGTATATTTGGGCAATGCTGAAGGCATTGAAGCCGCGTCACAGGGTTATTTTGCTAAGCATGCAGTCGAACTTAATCTCGCAGAAAGTGCCCTCTTAGTCGGTATCCTTCCTGCACCTTCTCGTTACGCTCCGCACATAAATCCGGAATTCGCCCTGCTGCGTAGAAATGTGGTTTTAAGACGAATGCGTCAAGAAGGCTTCATCTCGGAGCAAGAATTGCAAAAAACAAGCGAGATGCCGATCAGCTTAATTCGAATCCACGATTCAACCACAGAAGCTACCGCTTATTATGTAGAACATGTACGCCGTTATCTGATCAAGAAATATGGTTCAAAAGTTCTGTATCAGGGTGGTCTTAAGGTTTATTTAGCAATGGATCTGAACTATCAGACATATGCTCATGAGGCACTGCGGAAAGGAATTTTAGAGTTAACAAAAAGGCAGGGCTACCGTGGCCAACAAAATGAAGAAAACCCTGATAATAGCAGTTCTAGAGACAATGCAAGCATAAAGAATTCTGTAAAACTTGATTCGTTGTTTCTCGGAAATATCATCAGCGGAACCGTCAATGAAGTCAGTAAGAAAGAAGTTTCAGTAAAAATAGGTGAATCTTCCGGAACCCTGGAATGGAACAACATTAAAACCTGGAGGAACGGAAATATCCTCAAAGATGAAAGACCGTCCAGAATAGTAAAACCTTCAGACATATTTTCTACAGGCGATGAAATTCAGGTAAGACTTGCCGATTACGATACAACAAATAATTCCTTCCGACTGGAGTTATATCAAGAACCTCTTGTCAATGGTGCTTTGTTGGCGATGGATCCAAAGAATGGAGAGGTTTTATCAATGTCCGGTGGTTACCGTTATGGAGAGAGTGAGTTTAACCGTGCTATACAGGCACAGAGACAGCCTGGTTCATCATTCAAACCAATCGTTTACTCAGCAGCACTGGACGCAGGTTTTACACTCAGCAGTGCGTTAATCGACAGTCCAAGGGCATATGCCACAGGAGCGCAAACAGCCGGAGATGCTGAGATCTGGACTCCTAAAAATTATGGAGATAAAATAATGGGTAAAGTTTCACTGCGTACTGCCTTGGTGAAAAGTTTGAATTTACCTACTATCGGGCTTTGTGAAGAATTAAAACCAAAACAGGTCATCGTCTACAGCCGACGTTTCGGCATCACTTCAGACATGATGAAAAATTTAACCACATGCCTCGGTTCATTATCTGCAACTTTACAGGAAATGATAACTGCTTACGGAGTTTTTGCGAATCAAGGTCGTCTGGTAAAACCCATCTATATCCTGCGTGTAGAAGATCAGGCGGGAAACACTCTTGAGTCAAGTCTACCTGAATTTAAACAAGTCACTTCCGAAGAAACAGCGTTTCTGCTGAGCAATGTTTTACAGGATGTGGTTCAGAGCGGAACTGGAAGACGGGCACGTGCGATTGGACGACCTTCTGCCGGAAAAACTGGAACCACGAATGATAGTGTTGATGCGTGGTATATTGGTTACATTCCGCAACTGCTTACCGGTGTTTATGTAGGGTTTGACAAACCAAGAAGAATGGGAAGATCTGAAACCGGAGCAAAGGCAGCAGCGCCAATCTGGATCGATTTTATGAAAAATGCCATTGCAAACCTGCCGACAGAACAATTTAAACAACCTCCGGGGATTACTACAGTTAAAATTCACAAATCCGGAAGACGTGCGATACCCTGTGATAATCCAAAAGAGATAAAAGAGGAGCACTACAAAACCGGAACAGAACCTGTTTTGGATCTGTCAAATTCCGGAAGATGTGGACAGACTAAAACTGAAATAACAGAAAAAGAGGAAAGCGAACCTGAACTGTAGGGAAGAAAAATGAGGAACTGCATCCTACAAGGTTCAAGGCAGAAACGATGTTAAAACCCTGAACCTTGAAGATGGTGGTCTTAGTTGTTCAAAGCACCTTTGAGTTTACTGCCAGCTTTGAACTTTGCACTTTTAGAAGCTGGAATATTTATTACCTGTGTAGGATTTTGAGGGTTTCGTCCGACGCGTGCCGCGCGGTTGGACACAGAGAATGTGCCGAAACCAATCAATGTGAGAGAATCACCACTTTTTAGTGTTTTTTCAACAGTGGCAGTAAAAGACTTCAGAAAACGATCTGCGTCTGCTTTTGTAAGTCCGGTGTCTGCTGCAAGAGCATCAATAAGATCAGATTTGGTCATAGTAATTATCCCAGAAAAAGATTAACAAAATGGATGGGCAGTCCAAGAAGAATCACCCCATATTAAGTATATTAAACGCCGATTCGCATCCAAGTGAACCAGCAGGTACCGATGAACATGCTTGTAGAAGACTTTCACCGACGGTACCAAAACTATTATTATTTTGTAAATTAGTCAAGGTTTGACAAGAAAAAAATGAATTTTTTTCATAAATTAGCCAAAATGACGGTTTTTCCGGGAGTTTCCGCAGGAAAACGTTCTTCTGTCAGACAACTCAGCAGTTTAGAGAAACTGTTTTTTTTTCATGATCAAGGTGCATTTACGCTGCTTTTCCTCGGTTCATTGTTGTTGCATATATTTCTTGGTTTTACAATTGGAATTATTTCAGATTTATGGGTAGCAGAACCACCACCCATTCGAGCCAGAATTGGTGTAAGTTACGCGAAGCTACCTTCAAAGCCAACACTCATTAACAAACCAAAACCTGTTATTGAAAAACCTGTTTTACAAAAACTTGAGACAGGCTTAAAACCAAAACTGCACAAACTTGTTCCCGAAAAAACTGTACTGAAGAAACCTGTCCTGGATAATAATCTAAAAAAAGCTGTACCACCAAAGCCTGCTTTAAAGAAAACTGAAGCACCACGTCTTAAAATGTCACAGCCTCAAATTAAAAATGAGGCACCAAGCATAAAACAGAGTCCCAAACTAAGTCCGCAAGCTTTAAAAAAACCCCGCAAACCTTTGCTGCTTCCGCCTGACTCTCCGAAAAGGACAAGCACAATCACTAATTTACCAAAATTGAGCAAGGAACCGGTTCCGCTTTCTCCTCTTACATCAAGGAAGTCCGTACTAAAGCCGAGCCAGATAGAATTACCGGAATTTTCACGTGAAGAGCTTGCACCGCAAAAATTAAAAACTCCAAGTTTTTCAAAACCTTTAGATCTACCGCTGCAGAAACTGCCGGAAATATCTCAGCCGACTTTAGAAAATATCCCGACTATCTCTCCTGTTACATCTGCTATAGAAGCTGCTGACAAACCTGAACTCAGACTTGAGGAATTATTTCCGGAAGAAATAAAACTTAAGGCACCTCTGCAGGATTTAGGAATTCCGGAACAGACGCCTCTCAGCAAAATGAAAGAAATCCCTGATACAAACTTCCTGCAGCGTAAAAAAATAGCACAGTTGGCAGGAGAGGAATATAATCTGCACATTCGTACTCAGATCAGTCCAAAACTTGGGAGTTACCCTGCTGAGTTATTTGTACGTATCCGGCTAAAGATTATTGCATCAGGTAAAATAATTGACTATGAAATCATTAACAGAAGCGGATTTCCTTCTTTCGATCAGGCTGCTGAACTTGCAGTACGCAATGCAGTGCTGGCTCCTCTACCCCAAGCTCTGGCCAAGAATCCACCCTACATCGTGTTGATTCGGATAGTACCTCAAAATTAATAATTGGATTCTGCCTAAACTTATGCGCTTACACATAATACTTTTAAGACAACTTTCTCTTAGCTTCAGCTTAATTATTTTCTACCTTTGTTTCACCTCTTCGTTGCAGGCACAGACTTATTCCAACGAAGAGATTGTCATCAGTGGACTAGGATTTGCCAGGTTTGGTGTAACCATGGTGCCGGAAAAGAGTTTTACTGAACATCCTGACGCGCGGCGCTGGCTGAGGATTATCGACCGTAACCTTTGCTGGAGCGGTGTATTCCTGGTGACAGACTCACGCTATAAAACCTGCCGTACAGCAGGTGCTGCTCAGGTCGACATGAAAATTCTGCTCAAGCTGGAACGCAGATATGGAGATTCCGGAGCTTTAGTCTCAAAACATTTGATGCTTACGGTTGCGGATAATGAAGGTGCAGAGCTATTTCCACTTGATTTGCCTTTACGCAAAAATCGTTTCAGCGAAGCAGATTTGATGGATTTGATTAACAACATGTCTGCCCAGCTCACAGGTCTGGAAGGTGTTCTTGGAAGCACAATTGCCTTTACACTTAAACAACCTAAACGACGTAAAATTATTGCCAGGATCAATACACACGGAAAAAAACTTGCAGCAGTTTCAAAAAATTCGTCTATCAGTCTACTGCCGAGTTGGAGTCCTCAGGGTGATGCCATTGTTTACACGACTCTAAGCCGCAGCGGAACTGCAATTATCTATAATAATTTTAAAAATCGACCAGTAAAAATTCTGCGTTCCAACACGTCTGCTACACGTTCCTCAAAAAATTTCCTAAGTGTCAGCGGAGGTAGTTGGTATTCCGAGGGACGCCAACTGGTAGTGACTCTAAGTCGTCTGGGCAACACTGATTTGTATACCTTTGACAAACAAAAAAGAAAGGAAACACGTTTGACCACTCACCGGGCGATTGACACTGTTCCTGATTTATCTCCGGATAATGAACACCTGATCTTTGTCTCAGACCGTACTGGACATGAACAGATTTTCTATCTGCAACTCGGCACAAAAATTCCATTTCAACTCACTTTTGGACGAGGCAGCAGCAGCGATCCTGTCTGGTCTCCGGACGGTACTCTCATCGCTTATTCAAAAATCAGCAGAGGGCACAGCCAAATTCATTTGATGGATCCGTTTACCGGTGAAGATCGCTCGCTAACAAGGGGACGTTATAATTCGGAGCAACCTGCCTGGTCTCCGGACGGACGTCAAATCGCTTTTGTTTCTTCTTCAACCGGTAGAGACAAATTGTATGTTATTTTTGTGGACGGAACCGGACGGCGGCGTTTAACACGTACACCCAAAGACTTTGAAGAAGGTTCCCCGACCTGGACAGTCAGGAAATTTTGATGCAAATAAATGATTGGAAGACCGAACAGGACGCTAAAATAATCCGCCAGGAAAGACAAAAAGCAAGAGAACTCCGGAAATCACAATGGTGGAAAAACCGGAGAGCGGTCAATATCTGCTATTACTGTGAAACACCAACTCCCGCACGTCAACTGACAATGGATCATCTGGTGCCTCTAGCGCGCGGAGGCCGCAGCGTGAAATCAAACCTCGTACCTTGCTGTAAATCCTGTAATACACAGAAAAAAAACTTGTTGACCATCGAATGGACCGAATTCTTGGAAAAAATTAAAAAAAATAAATAATTTTTTTCCGTATAAAAATATTTCTCCTAAGTCCTGAATTTCCTGCCTGTTATATTTTAGCCCTCCTTAAGTTTAATATTTTTCAGCTTTTAAAACTTTACAAACGTATTAGTTGATGTTAGCATCACCGCCATTATATGAATGGTGTTTTTTCAGTTGAATGACCGGCAAAAACTGATGTTGATCTCAAACATAATTTTTCTGGAAAATTAAGATGGACAACAAATTTAATCGACAGACTAAGGGTTTTGGAATTAACAGGAAAGCCAAAACAAAAGTTGCTAAAAAATCAGCAAAAACTAAACCTTCCAGTGAAGATATTGAACTTGCGACCAGGGAATTCCTCAATAAAGGCGGAGAAATTGAACATGTTGTACAGAATCCCGCTGTTTCTCAAAATGAGGTTTTTCGAGCAAATCTGGAACCTGACTCCCGACTTGGTATGGGAACTCTGGTGGACGATTCATGGGACTGTTGGGAAAACAAGGATTATGATACGAACCCAAGCGGATCGACAGTCTAAATCTTTGATTCATCCTTTTAAAACTACTCTCCAGCATAATCTCTGTTCACTGCATTAAAATTTTTATCATTTTTTTTATTTGCGTAATTAAGCATGGATATTTTGTCCGCAGGCCTGACCCTGCTACTGATCATGGATCCTCTGGGAAACATTCCCTTGTTCCTCACAGTCTTAAAAACTGTCGAAGATGAGTCACGCAGGCGAAAAATATTAATTCGTGAATTATTTTTTGCTTTGCTGGTTTTGCTGCTGTTTTTATTTGCCGGTGAATATCTGCTTAAATGGTTAAACCTGCGGCAGGAAGCAGTGAGCATTGCCGGTGGCATAGTGCTGTTTTTGATTTCACTGCGCATGATCTTTCCCAGTGAAAAAGGAATTATGGGTGAAATGCCGGAAGGTGAGCCATTTTTTGTGCCACTTGCAGTTCCTTTACTTGCAGGACCTTCCACTTTGGCAATGCTGATTTTACTCGCCAGATCTCAACCTGAGCGAATCTTTGAATGGTTGGCTGCAGTTTTAGGTGCCTGGACGGTAACCAGCTTGGTCATGCTTTCCTCAACCAAATTAAACAAATTATTTGGTAAAAGAGGACTTATTGCCGTAGAACGTCTGATGGGGATGGTTCTGGTGGCAATTTCCGTGCAGATGCTGATGGATGGAATATCAACTTACTTGAATGTACTGACTATTCGCTGATTCGTCCTTCATAAGTCTTTTTCAACTGCAAAAGACACTTTCTTTTCTCCTTTGAACTCCTTCATTTTCTTTCCCAATTCCTTCTCAATCTCTTCTTTTTTCTGTGTCTGAGTCTACTGGCACAGTTTTTGTTGTATTTTAGGAAGAACAATCGTTTATCCGCTTTAGTTTCAAGGTTCGAAATCAGCTAAGCACAAGCTTCGATTATCTAGAAGACACCAAACGATACTAAAAGTTATGTCATTTAAATTTCACCTGACCACTATAATTGCGGTTCTGTTTTTTTTAAACAGTCCGGCTCCTGCAGTTGCATTATCTACAGTCTCTAAGACAATTGAAACTGAAACACTTCCGCTGGCGTCATTTTTATTTGCGCAGCGTGATCCGATGCGGGTTGGCTGGTATGACAATTCTAACATACAGGAGCAGAAAGATTTACGTCCGGAAAGTACTAAAGCGGTAGGTTCCTTATTTGTTCAACTACGTCCGAGAAAATATGAAGGTGAATATCAGCTCGCGCTCCGTGTTTTAAGAGACGGTTCCCATCAATTTCAACTCATCCGTGATTTTACGCACGGTCAACCGCTGAATCACAAACGTTATTTAACTATCCCTTTTGAACACCTGATCGGCGCAATTCAGGGTGAGGCCCTGCGAGTACTGTTTCCGAATGATCGTGTCGAATTTGGGGGATGGCGTCATCAAACGACATACGACTGGGAAACTACTGACTTAATCGCAAAATCTTTTAGTAAATACGCAAAATACTCTTTTCCTCAGCAAGTTTACAAACAAGGCGAAACATTTACCATTCCATGGAATATTTTACGCGCCGATTTGGAACTACAGCCTTTAGCGGTGCGTAAACCGCTTTTCATCAAAAAAGACGATTCCGGATTACGCTATGCCTTTTACCGGATTCAAGCCGGAGATACGCTCTATTCCTCAGTAGTAATACGTTTCATTGGTGAAACCAAGCATTACGTCCGTAGTCAAAATGCCAGTGATTTATTGGTTTTGAACGGACTTGAGGACGCACACCAGCTTTCAACAGGTCAATTAATAAAAATTCCGTTGAAATGGATACGTGCTGAATATTTACATCAAGTGCCTGGAATTTACAGAATCTCTAAAGATTTAAATGCAGAGGCAAAAGAGGCTGAGCCACAACGCGGAATATCAACCGAGATCGGCCTGCCTCAAGCAGAAAAGCTCTACCAAATCAGCATCATCAGCCAACGTTAACATAATGAAACTAAAGTTTTTCATCTTCGCGCTCGTCCTTGCTTCTTTGACAGGACTGACAGAAAAGACATTTGCAAAGTCGCCTAAAAGTTCTAACTGGAAGAATTTCCGGTTAGAGTATCAAAGTACGGGCAACTCTGAGATGAAGGTCGGCTGGAACGGTAAGCGGCTGGTTGTTAAACTCAAACCTCAAGGTGGAGAAGGTGGTTACAGTCTTGCGAGGAGAGTTCTTGAACCAAAATACCGAAGTCTTAAAACTATCCGTAAATACAGCAAATCACGCCGCCTGTACAAAAATCGTTTCATAACATTTCCGTTCAAGGTCATAAACAATGTAATCCGCAGTTCTGCACTTAAAGCAGTGTTTTACAAAGACAAAGCCGGCGGAGACTATTGGAAGCATCGGGTAACCTACGGCTGGGAGACAACCACTCTGCTTGCGGGTCTCTTCACCAAGAAAGGCATAAAGGCCGGGCATTTGGTACGCTACAATAAAATGCGTAAAAATGGGAATATCCTCAGAAAAGGCGATGTGATCAAAATTCCGTGGAAGTGGATAAGTCCGGAACTTGCCTTGCGTCAAGTTGCTGTTAAAGCTCCTCTGAAGCTCAAGCAGGAAGCTTCCGGTAAATTTTTCGCGCATTATCAGATGAAGCCCGGTGAAACACTTTACTCATCGGTCGTGATCCGTTTTACCGGACGTCTATTAAACGATGAGGTAAATCAGGTAGCAAACAAAATATTAAAGTTAAATAATATCCCTGACGCAAAGCTCATTCAGAATCGGCAAAAAATAAAAATCCCACTTGAATGGTTAAGTGAAGAATACCTGGGTAACCAGACGAATGCGGTTTCTTCCACAAAAAAAGCTGCTGCAGCCAGGAAAACAATTAAAGTAAAAAGTAAAAAAAGTAAAAAAAGCAAAACAGTAAAAACCGCGTCTGCGAAAAAGAAAGTTAAAAAAAGTAAAAAGAAGATTGTTGCTAAAAAGGCAAAAACTAATGTTCATAAAATTCACGTCATTCTAGATTCAGGTCACGGCGGAGGTGACCCCGGAACTTCCGGCGGTTCCAGAAAAAATAAAGATCTGATTTACGAAGATGAGGTGGTTTATGATGTCAGTAAGCGTATGGCTAAGCTGCTCAAAAAGGCAGGTGTGATAGTACATCCCACCCTGATTGATCCTAATCAGAAAAATCCGGTGCGTTTTTTATCTCATCAACATGACAAAGATGAACAACTTTTAGTTACACCGCGTTATTCTACCCGTAATTCACGGGTTGGCGTAAATATGCGTGTATATCTAGTCAATCATATCTATCAGGAGTTGAGGAAACAAAAAGTCCCGCCTGAAAATATTATCTTTATCAGTCTTCACGGTGACTCCCTTCACTCATCACTGAGCGGTGTGATGGTCTATTATCCTGACCGTCGCCTGCGTCGCGGAAGTTTCCGCTTGAAAAGTAAAATATACCGCAGGATTAAGGAATATAATTCAAAATTAACTTTTCAAACAAAAGATAATCGATATTCTGAAAAACTGAGTAAATCATTTGGAAAAGTTATTATTGATCAGTTCCGTAAAACAAAGCTGCGTACACATCGGGTTTCCTCAGCAGTCAGGGGTTATCTTTACCGTAAAGGTAAAAAGACTCTGCCGGCTGTTCTTCGTTACAGCAAGGTGCCGACTTCTGTTTTAGTCGAAATCGCAAACCTTAATAATAGACGTGATCGACAGGATTTGCTAAAATCAAAGACACGTCAACGAATAGCAAAAGCCATTTCAAATTCAGTTTATGCCCATTTTGGCCGTGCAAGCGGTTTAGTCGCAAAACGTTAAGCCAATATATCCAATTTATGTCTTCAAGCAAAACTGTAGTTTTCGATCTCGGAAACGTCTTAATTGACTGGAATCCACGCTATCTTTACCGTAAATTATTTCCTACTGAAACAGAAGTTGAATGGTTTTTGGAAAATATCTGTGATGACGAATGGAACGCAAAACATGACGCCGGTCAGCCATTTTCAACAGGTATCGCTGAACTATCCAGTTTACATCCGCAGTTTTCTGCACAAATCAGCAACTGGTATGAACGCTGGGATGAAATGCTGGGTGGCCCTCTGGAAGAAACAGTTGAAATTTTAGCAGAGTTGAAAAAAAAACAGGTACCGCTTTTCATCCTCAGTAACTGGTCTGCGGAAACTTATCCCAAAGCAGAAGCTATCTATGATTTTCTGCACTGGTTTGATGGAAAAATAATTTCCGGTGAAATCGGCAAAATCAAACCTGATCCGGATATCTACAAATTACTCATAGAAACTTATGATTTGACTCCGGACAATACAGTTTTTATTGATGACAAACTTGTCAATGTTGAAGCTGCGGAGGACTCAGGTATCCACGGAATTCATTTCCAAAATGCGGCCTTGCTCCGCAATGATTTAGAAAAACTTAAGTTACTCTGACTTGTCTTCTCTGCGCCACAAGTTGCGTTTATTAGCCCTTTAAGCTATGCTGATGCGCACATCATTCCGTTCCAGGAATTGATATTCTACTCATTTTTTCTTCCGGATGTCTTGCGAAAACTTATTGTTTTAAGCTGTGTTTTTTTGATTCTTTCCGGCATACTGTTGGCTTATCCAGAGCTGTTTCCATGGGCTGAAGAGTCATCCGCGACTTCTTTACTACACATCTGGGCCGGTTTTTTCTTTTTGGTTATTTTTCCGATGTATTCCTGGGATCATATCCGGGGACATGCAGATCGTCTTAAACAGTTTTCGCTGCTGACAGCATCCGGGATTGTCCAGTTTTTCAGCGGTTTGGGATTAATTGTTTCCGGAATCCCTTTACTGCTTTACGGAACAGATGTGCTTGATTTTCCGCGTGAAATACATCTGGGTCTGACTTTTGTCCTGGCAGGAAGTTTAGTTTTGCACAAATTTAGCAGAAAATAATCGACAACGTTTTCGCACTCCTTTTCAAAGAAAAACATATACAGCATGTCTTCTTCAACAAATAAGATCAAATTGATGGACACCACCCTGCGGGATGGTGAGCAGACACAAGGTGTTTCATTCACGCCACCGGAAAAGGCAAATATTGCCAAAACCCTGCTGAAAAAACTGGGTGTTGATCGCATTGAAGTTACTTCCGCCAGAATTTCAGCAGGTGAGTTAGGTTCAGTTCAAAACATCACAGCATGGGCTGCAGAAAATGGATTTTTGGATTGTATTGAAGTTTTGGGATTCATTGACCAGAAACGTAGTGTAGACTGGATTAAAGAATCCGGTTGTACTGTCATGAATTTACTAACTAAAGGCAGTGAAAATCATTGTAAAAACCAACTCAGAAAAACGCTAAAGGAGCATGTTGTCGACATCAGACAAACGTTGAAATATGCACATGCAAATCAGCTTAGCGTCAACGTTTATCTTGAGGATTGGTCGAACGGCTATCACAACAGCCCGGAATACGTTTTCGAAATGATGGCTTCACTCAAGGATGACGGTATCAAGCATTTCATGCTGCCTGACACTCTCGGGGTTCTGTCTCCGGATGAAGTTTATTCCAGTCTTACGGATATGCTCGAACGTTTTCCATGGGCAACTTTTGATTTTCATCCGCACAATGATTACGGATTAGGTGTGGCCAATGTACTCTACGCGGTAAAGGCCGGGGTGAGAAACATTCACTGTACTATGAACTGTCTTGGTGAACGCGCGGGAAATGCCTCACTGGCGGAAATTGCAGTCGTTCTGCATGACAAAATGGGCATGGAACTTTCGATTGACGAATCACATCTTTCGCCGGTGAGTGAAATGATTGAAAGCTTTTCCGGAAAAAGACTGGCCGACAACGCACCGATTGTTGGAGAAAATGTTTTTACTCAAACCAGTGGCATCCATGCTGATGGTGACAAAAAAGCGAAATTGTATCATAACCCCATTGTACCGGAACGTTTTGGTCGTAAAAGAAGTTATGCTCTGGGGAAAATGAGCGGTAAAGCATCTCTCGCAAAAAACCTGGAATTGCTCGGTATTCAGCTGGTTGATGAAAATTTACAGAAAGTTCTAAAACGTGTTGTTGAGCTGGGTGATACAAAAAAATCAATGACTGCTGCGGACTTGCCGATCATCATTACTGATGTGCTTGAAACCAGTGATTCTCAACGTATTGAACTGCTGAACTGCTCAATTTCAAGTGGGCTTAATTTAAGAGCAACTGCTACAATTCATCTTAAAATTGATGCAAAAGAATACCTTGAAGCAGGTAGTGGAAACGGCGGCTATGATGCGTTTATGAGTGCAGTCAAAAAAGTCTTAAAACGCGTGCATCTCGAGACTCCGGAACTGGTTGATTATCAAATCCGAATTCCGCGTGGAGGTAAAACAAATGCTCTTACCGAAGCAATTATCACCTGGCAGGTTAACGGAAAACGTCTGCAGACTATCGGCATTGATTCCGATCAAGTAATTGCCGCAGTTAATTCAACGCTCAAGATGCTCAACCTGCAGCTCCTGCAAAAAGAAGTTGCTGAACAGTAAGCTGACAGTTTGTTGATTTACCTCGATTCAGCGCTTACAAAAGTGAGCATCAATGACTTCGACTTTGCCGTGAAGAGTTAATTCATGAGTAGCTCAACTTCAGAGGCTAAACTGCCCACCGTATATTTTCCTTTAACAGCAGATCCCGCAGGTCATCATCATCTGTTATTAGCGGAAACCGTTCTCAGGCAATTTTCGGAAACTCAACTACTCGTTTTCATACTTTCCAACGGCATGCATCCGGATCCTCTTAAGTACCGGAAAATACCGACAGCCGCTGTACGTGCGGAAATATTGAGGAGTGCATTAAATGACTGGTCTGATCCTGCTAAATCACAAGCTGCAAAAATTGCTGAAGAATCCGGAATTGAGTTCAAACTAACAAATAATAATACCGCGATTTCACGCAGAGAGTTGTCTTACGAGCGCCCCCTCCGGCTGGCAGAGCATATCCGCACTTTCTCCGCAGGAGAAAAAGTACGCATGATCTTCGGTGCGGATTTGCTTGAGCGGATGCTCAATCCGCAAATTTTCACAAATGAGGACCTTGCAGAAATTTCACGAGGATGTCATTTGCTGCTAGCACCGCGAAATGATGTTGAAATTGAAAATGTTTTAAAAGAATTAAAACAGAATCGCGGAATAACTTTAAGTATTAGCCTGATAAAAACAGCGTCACTTCCGCAAAATCTGCAGAGATTTTTTTTAATCTCATCAACACTTATCCGCAGAGCAGCTCAAGCCGGACATGAGCTTAAGGCATTTCTTCCGGCAACTGCCGCACAACAGCTGACGTGTTACGGTTTATATGAAAAACAAAAAAGCAGCCTTGAAATACATTCTTCAAATTTAACTGAACTGCAGCGGCATTTATATGAGTTGAAGGAGCAACTTGATGAATCCGCAAAAAAGCTGCAGAGATTTCTCATTCAGTGCGAACTGCAAAAAAAACCGCACCGCTTTTCAGTGCTGGAAACCAGTACCGGTGGACAAATTGCTGAAGCCTTTACCAGCCTTTCCGGTGCGTCAAGGCATTTTGAGGATGGCCGGATTCTTTACAGTTCGGCTGCGCAGACACAATTTTTAGGATGCACTTTAACTGCTGACTCAAGTGTCTCTCAGCAACGGGCCCTGGATCTTGCAGAAGCAATGCTCAGAGAGTCCGGAACTGATTGGGCTCTCGCGGAAACAGGAATGGCCGGTCCGCCCACAACTGAAAGAAGAAGCAGGAAAAATGGGCAATGTCATCTTGGGCTGGCAATATCTACAGAAGTCCGGTATAAGTGTCTGGAGTTTAATCCATTTTTAACACGCAAAGAGCATCAGCTGCTGTTTGCAATTGAAGCCCTCAACTGGGCTGAAGAAGCTCTTCAAAATTATAAAATAACGAACAAATGAAAGAATTACTGCAAAAATTACTGGCGGCACAGGAACTGAGTTTTGAAGAAGCACGTCAAATGATTCTTTGGATTATGAGTGAAGAAGCGGTTTCGGTTCAGGCAGCAGCTTTGTTGGCTCTCCTGCAGGCAAAAGGTGTGACTGTTGATGAGATGGCAGGCGCAGCCCTGGCCATGCGTGAGCGTGCGTCAGGCATTGCGGCACCGGAAAATGCGATTGACACCTGCAGTACCGGTGGAAACGGGATCAGTACTTTTAATATCTCCACCTGTGCGGCCATTATCGCGGCGGCAGCAGGTGCAGTGGTTGCCAAACACGGTAACCGCAGCAACACCCGTAAAAGCGGCAGCGCGGAAGCTCTTGAAGCTTTAGGAGTGAATATAGCCTTGGACTTAGGTGGTGTTGAACGTTGCCTGAGAGAATTGGATATTTGTTTTTGTTATGCAATCAATCATCATCCTGCAATGCGCTTTGCCGGCCCCATACGTAAAGATTTGGGAGTACCGACTATTTTCAATTTACTCGGTCCACTCACAAATCCGGCCGGAGCAAAAAGCCAGCTGATCGGTGTACCCAATAAAGATCTGACTTTGAAAATCGCACAGGTCCTGCAGCGCCTTGGTAGTTCGCGTGTGCTGGTGGTGCATGGACATGACGGTCTTTGTGAATTAACTGTTACCGCTCCTACTCATGTAGCAGAACTACGTGACGGCAAAATACGCGAATATGACGTGAATCCGGAGGAACTGGGATTCAAAACCGGAAACCTGGATGAGATCAGAATTGACAGTCCGGCAGAAAGCGCAAAGATTATTGAAAGTATATTTTCCTGTGAAGATCAAGGTACAGCGCGTGATATCGCCCTGATAAATGCGGCCGGTGCCCTCGTTGTAGCAGGGCTCGCTGATGACTTGAAGGAAGCAGTTGAGTTGGCAACAAAAACCGTGGACAGCGGTAAAGCTGCAGAAAAAATGGCTCAGCTGATAAAATTTACCCAACCGGTTTAGTAAGATTCACAAGAAGCTTTAAAACTATCATTCACTGTTCTTCAGCCTGCGGATTACTTTCCACAAGAGTTCCGGTTCATCGCTAATTATTCCGTTGACACCCCACTTAATCAACTGCTCCATCCTTTTTTCAGCATTCACAGTGTAGGGAAAAATCCGTAAACCTTCCGTTTGTAAAAGCTGAATTAATTCTGGAGTAACCTGACTTTCATCAGGATGATATGAATATGCCTGATGCCGCTGACAAAGAGCCACCGCGAAATCATCCGCAAGAGGAGCCTCCTGCAAAGTTGCCGTGCGGATTTTCGTGGATTTCTTTTGATCACGGTACCAGCGCTGTATTCTGGCAAAAAAGAAATGTTCAAAACTTGAAATCAGCACTGAATCAGCCAGCTCCAGCTTTTCCACCATTTCACAAACCTGCACTTCAATTGCGTCCTGAGGAGCCGGTGCTTCAAAACTTTCCGGTTTTATTTCAATATTTACGCTAATCCTGCCTTTTATTTTCAGCAGCACTTCCTCAAGTGTCGGAATAGCTTCGCCTTTAAACTCTGCACCAAACCAGCTTCCGGCATCAAGTTCTTTTAATTCAGCTAGAGAATGTGCTGAAACTAAGCCTTTACCGTTTGTGGTTCTATCCAGAGTTTTATCATGGATCACCACAGGTATCCGGTCATGTGTCAGGCAGACATCCAATTCAATCATATCCGCTGCTACAGCAATTGCTGCTTCAAAAGCCGCAAGTGTATTTTCCGGATATTTGGCTCGATAACCTCTGTGTGCCACGACCCAGGGACGTTTTTTTAGTTCGATTGTTTTAATATTTTCCATAGTTTGACACGTCAGGGGAGTTGGTATAAAATTGATGCTAACTGTTAAGTCGCAGGAGACTAAGTTCCAAGCATACCTTTCCTGCAGAAAAACTCAATTCCAATAAAGGCTTCCATGTTTAAATTCAAAGATCTATCCGAAGGCAATGATTTCAATATCGCTGAATATCGGCTGAGCCCTCGTGAGTTTTTTGAAAAACGCCGTACTTCCAAACGTCCTTATGTTTTTGATCTACGCAGTTCTGAAGCACATGAAGCGGAGAATATCCCCGGTTCACATAGTTTGCCGATCGAGCATTTTGAAACTTCGATTTACCAAATGCCTTTTGCCGGAGATATCCTGCTTTACGGTGGTGAAGACGGTGAGGTATTGACTGCAGCAGAAATTCTTTATGACAATGGTTTTGACTCTTTTAGCTTTACGGATTCTTACGAAGCACTTTTCAGCAGCACCAATAATTCATATTTATCCATCACAGATTCCGCCGGGAAGCAGATAAATGATAAACTGCAAAGTGCTGATACGCTGAAAGGTGTGCAGCTTATAGTTGAGACCACTTCACCTTTAAAAGCAAATTACCGGCTTGAATTAGTTGAATCACCACTGGAAGGCAGTATTCAGTTCGAGGTTGCCGGAATTTCAGTCTTTAGTGAACGCAAAAATGTTTCTTATCTTGAAGGGACAATCATTGAAATCAACGAAGACGGTGATCTGCAAGCCAGAAACCCTCAGCTGTCAATCAGTAAACTAAGTGGTTCCCTGGAAGATCAGATACAACTCATGCTGGATGAACAGGTCAATCCTATGCTGGCCTCACACGGTGGAAATGTCATGCTGGAAGGAATCAAAGACAGCGCTGCTTATGTACGTTTTGGCGGCGGATGTCAAGGCTGCAGCATGATTGACACCACTGTCAAACAAGGTGTAGAAGTAATGCTCAAAGAGGCAATTCCGGAACTGGTTGGAGTTTTTGATGTTACTGATCACTCTGAGGGCGAATCACCGTTCTTCACAGGTTAATTTTTTTACCGTCAACTTTTCTTGCTTGAACGCTTTTCCATAACACGTACTTAAACAACACCAGCAAAACCCGCCTTTTTATGTCATCTGCACCAGAAGATAATTCGAATGACTCTCCAGATTCGATCATTGAGAGAGATGATGAATTTGCACAGGTGGTCTTTGACGGTAGGAATCTGCTTAAAAGCAGCAAAGAATTCCAGACAGACGATTGGGCATGGACAACAGAGCTGGATGATGGAGGTGTTTTTATCTTCAGCTATCTCTTGTATGACTATAAGCAGCAAGTACTAAGCTTATCACGTTTAAAAGAAAGTGTTTATATGCTGAACCTCCTGCGACACAAGATGTTGCCGGCGCAGGAAAAATCGGGCTTAACCCAGCTGGAAGAGTTTCAGGTGATTTTCACGCTTTATGAGAGATTAAAACTTGAGGAAATGTCTTGGGATGCTTGCGAGGAATATTTAAATGAACAAATTATAGAGCACCGTAAAACCAACTAACTTTAGTTGGTTTCACCGTTCAGGTTTTTTGCCTGCTTGATGACTTCCAGGTTTTCAGCAACTTCAACCGCAATTTTATCATTTAGTTTTTGTTCAGCACATTCCTGCGCATGTCTGATTGCATTGCGTAAGGTATGCACTTTTGAACTACCGTGACAGATAATTACGACTCCGTTTACACCCAGTAAAGGCGCCCCTCCAACTTCAGAATAATCCGCTCTTTTTCTCAACTGGCGGAAAGGACCTTTCATCGCAAGATAACCTAACTTTGAAAGCCACGAACTCTGAACTTCTTCACGTAGAATACTGCGTACAAAATCGAAAGTTCCTTCTGCGACTTTAAGTGCGATATTGCCGATAAAACCATCACAGACGACTACATCTACTCTGTCTCTGAACATGGCCTTACCCTCAATGTTACCTGCAAAATTAAGCGTACTTTGTTTCAGCAGATTGAAGGTTTCTTTCAGGTCCAGATAACCTTTACCCTCTTCTTCACCAACGTTTAACAGGGCAACACGCGGATTTTCCAAATGCAGATAGGTACGTGCATAGGCATCACCCATTAAGGCAAACTGAAAGAGATAAAGGGGTTTGCAATCTGTGTTTGCGCCGACATCCAGGAGGACGAAGGGGTGATTGCGGTGAACTGAGGGCATGAGCGAAGCAATTGCGGGACGCTCTATTCCCTCGACTGACTTGAGGACAAACTTTGCGGTTGCCATTGAGGCACCGGTATTTCCCGCGCTGACAACAGCATCTGCTTCACCTGCTTTGACAAGATCAACAGCAACCCTGATTGAGGAGTCTTTTTTTTGACGTAGAGAGGTAGCGGGAGACTCGTTCATTTCCACAATTTCTGTGGAATTGACAACACGCACTTTTTGCTGATCGTAACTGTATTGTTTCAGTTGCTCACTTATTTGAGCTTCTGCTCCAACAATTATGACTTCAATTCCGAAGTCTTTGACGGCCTGTACTGCCGCCTCCACCTGAACAGTTAAAGGTCTGTCTCCTCCCATTGCGTCAACTGCAATTGCCATGCTTTTTACCGGTATGCTGTTGATAAGTGAAAGAGCAGAACAAACGGCTCAAGATGCTTTAACTTCAATTACTTCAACACCCTTATAGAATCCACATTCAGGGCAGACTCGATGAGGACGGATCAACGCGTTACAGTTAGTACATTCTGAAAGCGCGGATTCTGTTATTTTTATATGTCCCCGTCTGTGGTCACGTTGACTACGCGAGGTTTTACTTCTTGGTACGGCCATGGGTCGTCTGTGTTTGTGTTATAATTTGTTTATGTGCAACGTTCTTAAAGATTGCTGATTCCGGATTATTGCTGAACACGCTAAATCTGCGGCTCAACCTGAAGCTGCTGTTCAAATTAATGAATCAGCCGCAACTTTTCAGTTTCATCCTTCAGCAGCTTGAATTTCTTCAAGAGTCTTTGCGGTTGGGAGAGGATCTTTTGCTTCGTCGATAACAGGATACTCTTCACATTTTTCTTCGTTTAATGCAGTGTAACTTGCCCATTTTTCAGGAACATCCACATCCGCATAAATTGCTTCAACAGGACACTCCTCAACGCAGGCATTGCAGTCAATGCACGTTTCCGGATTTATGTACAACATCGTCGGCCCTTCGTGGAATGCCTCCACAGGACAGACTTCTACACAGTCCGTATATTTACAATTATCGCAATTTGGGGTTACAGTATAAGTCATCGACGGCTCCTCAGTTGAAATTCGGTCTAGAGTTTTACACTCATTTTAAGTAATAATAATTATCAGTTAATGACAACCTTTGATATTCACACAGAAACATCATAAAAACAAGTTTTTTTAACATATCCACACATTCATATTTTTTATTCGTAACGCAAAGGATCAACCGGATTAAGCCGAGATGCTTTTGAGGCAGGATAAAGCGTTACCAAAATACAAATTGTGAAGGAAGCCACGGTCGCCAGCGCCACATCATACCAGTCAATCAGCACAGGAATCCGGTTTCCACCTGGATAAACTCCAGGTGGAATATCAATTATCTCAAAGCTCATTAAGATCCAGCAGATTGCGAGTCCCACCAAAACTCCACCGATCGTTCCCAGCGAACCAATCACTAATCCCTGAAAAAAGAAAATCCTCCGTATACCGGAATCTTTTGCGCCGAGTGCTTTGAGGATCGCAATTTCCCTGGATTTCTCCAGTACCAGCATAATCAGCGAACTGATGATGTTGAAAGCAGCCACTACAATGATCAGTGAGAGGATCAAAAACAGGCCGATTTTTTCAATTTTCATCACCTGAAAGATACTTTTGTTTTCATCCGCCCAGTTCCCTACAATATATTCCTCACTCAGTTCAGCAAGTTCGTCCGCAATATCCGGAGCATTTTCAGGATCTGCGATACGCACACCCAAACCGGTAATCTTGTTTTGCATGCGGTAAATCTTTTGTAACAGACGGTAATCCAGAAAAGCCAGCACTTCATCATAACCGGAAATTCCTGATTCAAAAATGCCGATCACCTCCAGTTTCTTTATCCGCGGCACATCACCGATAGGAGTCAAGCGCTGTTCAGAAGAAACCAGCTTAACCGAATCTCCGACATCTGCTTCCAGTTGGCGTGCCAGTTTTGCACCTAAAATTATTCCATCTTTGAGTCCTTTTTTTCTTGCTTCCGGATGTGAAAGCCGCTCCAGCAGTCTTGCTGAAATTAGCTTTTGATCTTCCAGAGATGGTACAAAGCCGTAAACTTCGTCACGTAAATAAGAAGCGATTCTTGTCACATTTGCTTCCTGCTGTGGATCAATTCCACGCAGCAGCGCGCCTTTGGGCTTTTTTCGACCAGTGAGCAGAGCTTGTTTGAAAATGTATGGTGCGACACCGTTTACTTCCGGATGAGCGTCTAAACGTTTTTGCAGTCCTGAATAGTTATCCATTGCGTCATCCCAGGCAAAAATCGTGATGTGTGGTAAGGAGCCTGTCACCGCGTTACGTAAATTTGTGCGGAAACCATTCATCACAGAAGTGGAAACGATGAGTGCAACTACACCTAAGGCAACACCGCCGATCGAAATCCAGGTGATGACTGAAATCGAACGATCCTGCCGTGGAGAAAAAAGATAACGTTTGCCTATAAATGTTTCGTAGCGCATCTGTTAATTTGTCAGTTTTTCCCGTACTAAATCCGCTGCTGAGGCCAATGCTTCTGCAAGTTTTTCTGGAGCTTTTATGCCGGCCTGCGCCATATCCGGTTTTCCACCGCCTCGTCCGTCTGCGAGTAAAGCCACAGCATTTACCAGTTCGCCGGCCTTTAAGCCGCGTTTAACGAGGTCATCTGTAACAACACAAAGCAGGGTGCTTTTCCCTGACATCGTTGCTGCCAGCCATGCTACACCGGAGTTCATCTGTTCACTGAGTGCCTGTCCCATTTTACGGAGAGTATCCGCAGAATCGACCTCAATTATTTTTGCTAAAACCTGCACACCTTCAACTTCTTCAGCCTGCGAGATCAAAGCTGAAACGCCTGTAAGAGCATGCTCGCTGCGTAAATTTTGCAGTTCTCTTTCCAATTGTCTTTTTTCATCAGCAAGTTTTTCGACCATTTTGGGAACTTGCGCTTCCGGAACATTCATTAACTGACGCAGACTGCGGGTGACCCGTCCGTGTTCCTGATTCATCAATTCTGCCTGCCTTCCGGTTAGCGCGACAATCCTGCGTACTCCGGATGCAATTGCCTCTTCCGAAAACATCCTGAACTGGCCGATTTGACCGGTGGCTCTTACATGACATCCGCCGCAGAGTTCTTCGGAAAAATCTGACACTTTTACCACCCGCACGACATCACCATATTTTTCACCAAACAAGGCGGTGATTCCGGAATCAATTGCTTGCTGAAAAGGGATTTCATAAATATCTGTGGGTATATTTTTTCGAATCACTGCATTGACAATATTCTCAATTTCCTCCAGCTGCGTCTCGCTGACTTTTTCAAAATGGGTGAAGTCGAAACGCAGTATTTCCGGATTAACCAAAGAACCGGCCTGATTTACGTGTTCGCCCAGAACCTGCCTTAGCGCTTCGTGCATCAAGTGCGCAGCCGTATGATTATTGGTTGTTGATAAACGCAGTTCCTCGTCAACCACCGCTGTCAGCGGAGAGTCGTCCGGAGTGAATTCCGCAGAAGATTCCGCAGAGTTTTTTTCAACTTCGGAACTTTGCTTTTCACAAAAATGAATAATTGAGTCACCTTGTTTCTGCACATCAACCACATTCCACTTTTTAGCATTTTGCTCAAGAGTTCCGTGATCACCGACTTGACCTCCGGATTCTGCGTAGAATGGAGTGACATCCAGAATAAACTGCAGTTGCCCCTGCTCATTGAGACTAAACCTACGAACTTTTGATTCAGTACGGAAAACATCGTAGCCCACAAATTTTGAATCCGGACCTGCGGAAATTTCAGTCCACTCGTCCAGTGTCGCTTTAAATTTTCCAGCTTCACGGGCGCGTGTACGCTGTTGCTGCATCAATTCTTCAAAAGCATTTTCGTCAGTACCGATGCCACGTTCTTCGCACATCAACCTTGTCAAATCAAGCGGAAATCCATAAGTATCATAAAGTTTAAACGCATCTTCTCCGGAAAGAACTTTTGCTTTTTTGGTTTCCGGAGTTGAGACCATTTTATCAAATATTTCCAGCCCGCGGTCAAGGGTTAAACCGAAACTGGTTTCCTCTGCCTTAATTACATTTTGCACATGTTTTTGCTGTTTTTGTATTTCCGGAAAAGCATCACCCATTACTTCAGCCAGTACAGGAACCAGTTTGTAAATAAACGGTTCGTGCATATTTAGTACACGTCCGTAACGCGTCGCTCGTCTTAACATGCGTCGCAAAACATAACCCCGCCCTTCGTTTGAAGGAAATGCACCGTCCGCAATTGCAAAACTCAGCGAGCGTAAATGATCAGCAATCACCCGGAACGCTACACCCACTTCTCCGGGGCTGTCTTTCTGTCCAGTAACTTCACTGATTTCCGCCAGAATCGGCGTGAAAAGATCTGTACTGTAATTCGAATCAACCGCCTGCAAAACACGGCAGATTCGCTCCAATCCCATGCCGGTATCCACATGCTGTGCGGCTAGTGGCTCAAGATGACCGTCCGGATAACGCTGATATTGAATAAAAACCAGATTCCATAATTCAACAAAACGCCAGCAGCCTTCAAGATTCACGGAGCAGTTGTGTTCTTCGGAAAGAGGACAGGTGCCTTCGCCTAAATCTATGTGCAGTTCGGAACACGGTCCACAGGGTCCAACCTCACCCATTTCCCAAAAATTATCTGTTTTGTCAAAACGTAAAACTTGCTGCGGATTTATGTCGGTAATGCTACGCCAGAGATTTTCCGCGTCTTCATCTGCTTCCACGCCTTCTCCACCTTCATAAACGGTGGCCCATAATTTATCTTTCGGCAAACCCCAGACGTCTGTCATTAATTCCCATGCCCAGCCAATTGCTTCTTTTTTAAAATAGTCTCCGAAAGACCAATTTCCGAGCATCTCAAAAAAAGTATGGTGATAATTATCATGACCGACATCTTCGAGATCATTGTGTTTTCCACTGGCACGTATACATTTTTGTGAGTTGGCCGCACGGTTATATTCGCGTACACCTGTGCCCAAAAAAACATCCTTGAACTGCGCCATTCCGGAATTAGAAAAAAGCAAAGTTGGATCATCATTTGGAACAACGGGGGCACTACGCACAAAACGGTGACCTCGATCTTCAAAAAAAGTGATGAACTCTTGTCGAATTTGTTTTGAGTTTTTCATTATCCGCTGTGAAGTGTCAGTGATTGATTTTTTGTGAACAGCTGTTCGAGCTTGGGAGGAGGGGCTGGATTAGGTTTAATCCATTTGCAACCGGCTGCCACAGTGGACAACCGGTTGTTTAATGACAAGGATCAACGAGCCATGAATTCGACGATAAGATGATCTTCTACTTCTATTGGAATTTCTTCACGTTCCGGAATCTGCACCAGAGTACCGGAAAATTTTGTGGTATCACGCTGAATATAACCTAACTTTTGTTCAAAGAAATTGTACCAGTCTTTGTATCTCTCAACTTTCTGGCTTTTCTCTCTCAGTTGGACGATATCACCGGGACTTACCTGATAACCGGGTTTATTGACTTTTTTCCCGTTCACTGTAATATGACAGTGAACCACCATTTGTCTTGCTGCGCGTAATGTGCCGGCAAAACCCATACGGTAGGTCATGTTGTCCAAACGTGTTTCGAGTGTCTGTACGAGTGCAACGTTGGTTTGTTTACGAACTCTGGCCGCTTTTTCATAATAACGGCGTAGTTGTTTGGAACCAATTCCGTAAAATGCTTTCAGCTTTTGAGTCTCTCTTAACTGAAGACCAAAGGGGGATATCTTGGCTTGTCTGCTTGCTCCATGCTGTCCCGGACGATTGGGACGGCGGCTTAGTGTGAGTGCCGCACTTGGACTGCCAATCAGATTGACACCGAGCGCACGGCAAACTTTATGTTTAATGGTAGATTTTCCTGGCATATTTTTCGTTTCCGTTCAGATGGCACCTTTGGAGGACTATAGAATTATAATCAGCTGAGAAATAATTTTCTCAATTTTGCGCTCTCAATGAAAAATTCTCAGGATGCCATCCCATAAATGGGTCCGACCGAATATTCATGCTTCAATGAGAACATTGGAATAGAGCCATGATTGTCGCTGAAAAATCGCTTTTTGTCAATTGAAAATCAATCCCTGCTCGAAGAACCGCCTTAAATATTTTGAAATTTTCAAAATCTTCTTGACAAAAACTATCAGTAGACTAGAATTCTCTGATTAAAAACAATTATTTTTTTCCCAATCAAACCGGCCTCACAAATAATTTGTCAACTCAAGCTTCCATTCTCCAAGTAGAAAACATTTCCACTCGTTTCCGCACCCAGGATGGCTATGTGCATGCGGTGAACGGCATCAGTTTCGACTTAAAAAAAGGCGAACTGCTGGGTGTTGTTGGTGAAAGTGGTTCCGGAAAAAGCGTGACGATGATGTCACTGCTTAAGCTACTACCTATGCCTCCTGCAGAAATTGTTTCGGGCACTGCAAAATTTGAAGACCAGGACCTGATTCAGCTCGATACAAATCAATTGAGAAAAATACGAGGTGGAAAAATCGGTTTCATTTTTCAGGATCCGATGACTTCACTCAATCCTGTACTAACCATCGGTTATCAATTGGCGGAACCGATGCGTGAGCATCTAGGATTTAGCCGCAGAAAAGCACGTAAACGTTCTGCTGAACTACTCGAACTGGTGGGCATTCCAATGGCAGATAGTCGCTTAAACGATTATCCACATCAATTTTCCGGGGGAATGCGTCAACGTGTTATGATCGCGATTGCACTGGCCTGTGATCCAAAAGTACTCATTGCCGATGAACCAACCACTGCGTTGGATGTGACGATTCAGGCGCAGATCCTTGATATTGTAAAACGACTACGCAAGGAACTTGGCATGGCCATTATCTGGATCACACACGATCTTGGAGTGGTTGCAGGAATGGCAGACCGTGTAGCAGTTATGTACGGTGGATTTATTGTTGAAGAAGCACCGGTGAATGAACTATACGCGAACCCAAAACACCCTTACACGCAGGGCTTGCTGAAAACCCTGCCGAACCTGGAAGGTGACCGTGCTAAAAGATTGGAAAGCATCGGCGGGCAGCCTCCTGACCTTCACCAAGAACCGAAGTCCTGCCCTTTCGCTCCACGCTGCAGCAAGGCTTTCGAACGTTGTCTGCAGGAAAATCCCAGCTTAATTAACAGAGGAAAAAACCACAAAGTTGCCTGTTGGTGGAATTCTGATTCCGGAGAGAAAGTATGAGTTCTGAAGAACGACCTGTTCTCTTGAAAGTTGAAGGACTTAAAAAACATTTTCCGATTACCAAAGGTGTTTTCCGACGACAAGTCGGCGCGGTAAAAGCAGTAGACGGAATTTCCTTTGATATTTTAAAAGGAGAAACCCTTGGTTTAGTTGGTGAAAGCGGATGCGGAAAATCGACGGCCGGCAGAGTAATCCTCCAACTCTATTCTGCAACTGCTGGAAATGTGAGTTTTAAGGGGCAAGATTTGATGTCCCTCAATAAGGAGGATCTACGTAAACAGCGTCCACACATGCAGATGATTTTTCAGGATCCTCAAGACAGCCTCAATCCAAGAATGACCGTGGGTAGTATCATCAGTGAACCTCTGGTAGAGCATGGGAAGTTTAAGGGAAGTGAACGACGTGAGCGTGTAGAACAATTGCTGGAATCTGTAGGAATGAACCGGGAATTCACCAACCGTTATCCACACGAATTTTCCGGAGGTCAACGTCAGCGAATCGGCATCGCCCGAGCGATTGCACTGAGTCCGGAGTTTATTATCTGCGATGAACCGATTGCCGCACTGGATGTCTCAATTCAAGCTCAAGTAGTTAATCTTTTGGAGGATCTGCAGGAAGAGTATGGCTTGACTTATCTGTTCATCTCACACGATTTGAGCATGATCCGTCATATTGCAGACAGGGTCGCAGTTATGTATCTGGGTCGGATAGTTGAACTGACCGACAGTGAAACTCTTTACAGCACACCTCAGCATCCTTACACTCAGGCTCTGCTTTCCGCTGTTCCAATTCATGATCCAAAACATGAAATGAACCGTGAGCGTGTAATTCTCACTGGTGACGTACCGAGTCCGGCAAATCCGCCTCCAGGTTGTCACTTCAGCACCAGATGTCCAAGAGCTGAAAAACGCTGTTTCGAAGAATCTCCGGAATGGCGGGAAATCGAACCGGGACACCAGGTAGCATGCCATCTCGTTTAAAATATTTAAAAACGAGATTGACATAAGTTGCAAGAACTGTAAAATGCAAATGCTTTCTGTAGTTTTAGCCTTGCAAAGCTTCAACCTACAGGAGTCAATGCAGAAAGGGCGCCGGCTATAAAGTTGGTACCTTTTTTCATGCAGACCGGAAGTTCCGGAATGCTTTTACGCTCGGTGAATAATCACTTGGCCTTTTTATCATAAAACGAGGAGATAAAATGAAGAAAACGATTAACATCTTGCTGAGTCTGGCTTTCGCTTTGAGTCTGGCAAGTACCGTTGAAGCCAAACGCGGCAGTGACGGTCAACTGAACTTGCTTTACTGGCAAGCTCCATCAACCATGAACCCTAACCTTTCCGGTGGAACCAAGGAGCTTGAAGCTTCTTCGGTCGTGCTGGAGCCTTTTGCACGTTATGATGAGAACGGGAGTCTTGTACCCTTTCTGGCAGAAGAAATACCTACCGTTGCAAATGGTGGAATCTCAAAAGACTTGACGTCCATCACCTGGAAAATCAAAAAAGGTATTAAGTGGTCTGATGGCTCTGCGCTTACTGCGGACGATGCGATTTTCACTTATGAATACTGCTCAAATCCTGACACAGGTTGTACACAATCAAATTATTGGGCCGATATCAAGTCCGTGACTGCTGTTAACAGCACCACTGTCAAGGTTGAGTTCACTGTACCAAAGCCTTTCCCTTATGCCCCTTTTGTCGGATACAATGCGCCAATTTTACAAAAGGCACAGTTTGACGGTTGTCAGGGAGCAAAAGCACAGGAATGTAACAAACAAAATTTTTCCCCGATTGGAACAGGCCCTTTCAAGGTCGTGGATTTCAAGCCGAATGATGTGATCGTTCTTGAAGCAAATCCGAATTACCGTGATGCCAACAAGCCTGCTTTCAGTAAAGTAGTTTTAAAAGGTGGTGGAGACGCCGTTTCAGCAGCACGTGCTGTTTTGGAAACTGGTGAAATGGATTATGGCTGGAACCTTCAGGTAGAGCCTGAAATCCTCATCAAGATGGAAAAAGCAGGAAAAGGGAAAGTTGTTTCGGCTTTCGGTACTTCAGTAGAACGTTTGATGGTAAACTTCACCAACCCTGACCCTTCACTTGGAGAAAATCGTGCAGAATACATGGGCGGAAACAATAACCGGAACCCTCATCCTTACTTGACCGATTATAACGTAAGACGTGCACTTTCATTGGCCATTGATCGCCAGGTCCTAGTAGATGCAGGATATGGTAAGGCTGGTAGGATCGGTTGTAATGTTCTACCTGCACCTGCGATTTATGCTTCATCCGCTAATGATGAGTGTAAAACACCAAACGTCTCGGAAGCTAACCGACTGCTGGACGAAGCCGGATGGAAACGTGGTTCAGATGGAATCCGTGTGAAGGATGGTGTGCGAATCTCAATTCTGTATCAAACATCAACCAACTCGGTACGTCAGGCAACACAGGCTTTCATCAAGGAAATGTGGAAACAGATCGGTGTCGAAACCGAATTGCGTAACCTCAGTGCCTCAGTCTTCTTTGGTGGTGATATTGGTAGTCCTGACACTTACCAGAAGTTCTTCACAGACATAGAGATGTACACCAACAACTTCAGTGGAGCTGATCCGCAAACATACATGTCAAACTGGACTTGTAAGGAAATGGCTCAAAAGTCAAACAAGTGGGGCGGTAACAATATGCCTCGTTGGTGTAACCCCGCATATGATGCACTCTCTGCTAAACTGTCAATCACTTCAGACATGAAAGATCGTATCAGTCTTACAAAAGCTATGAATGACATGCTGATGCAGGATTATGCGATGATTCCTCTAATACATCGTGGTAACGTCTCAGCTCATTCTAATAAGCTTTCCGGAGTACGAATGAATTCCTGGGATTCAGAACTCTGGAATATTGCCGACTGGACTCGCAATTAACTCGAGTTATTAGTCAGTAACTTACGGTTTGCGGGCTCCTGTTCGCAAACCGTTTTTTTAACCTCCAGGCGTCCAAGCTTTGATCCACTTCATCATTCGCCGTGTGCTGATAGCCATACCTACTTTATTGGTAATCAGCTTCATTATTTTCGCCATTCTCGATTTGGCGCCGAACGATCCCACTGGAAATTTACCAATGACAGTGCCTGCGGAGGTCCGTGAAAAAATCCGGGAGTCGCTCGGACTTGGACAACCCATGCACGTGCGCTTTGGCAAGTGGCTGGTACAATTCTTTGTCAACGAACCACTGAATTTACTGCATGAGGGCTTTGGCATCACCATTGGAGATGCGGAAAACCGAACCCGTATTCTTTCATGGGCGACACGCAGTCCGGTTGTGGACCTGATAATTCAGCGTACTCCACAAACGCTCTGGGTCGTAGGACTTTCTTAT
>JABGPG010000252.1:2920-6319 GCA_018645085.1 Deltaproteobacteria bacterium | reverse complement strand
TTGCGAAAAACAAGTTATACACCATTCAATCCGCAAGACACTATCACCATATTTCTGTTATGATTATAAAAATGTCTAAATTGTCTGGTTTTGAAAAATCACTAATCTGTCCAGCTGCTGATTAAGTAATCCGGAAAATGAAAAAATAAACCGCTGAATTATTTTCAGCACTAAGGTTGAATCTTGTGAGAAGAAAATCCATGAATGATGATTCGATAAATCTGCATAGGATTGAAACTGCATCTCAGGATGAATTGAGGGCTCTGCAGTTGAAGAGACTAAAATGGTCACTTAATCATGCTTACAATAATGTTGCGCATTACCGGAGGGTTTTTGATGAAGCAGGAGTTCATCCGGATGATTTAAAAACAATAGCTGATCTGGCAAAATTTCCATTCACCTGCAAAAGCGATTTACGAAAAAATTATCCTTTCGGAATGTTCGCTGTTCCAAGAAAGAAGGTCTCACGTATTCATGCCTCGAGTGGCACAACGGGTCAGCCGACTGTAGTCGGATACACTAAGAATGATGTGGATATGTGGTCCGGACTTATGGCACGTTCAATCTGGGCCGCAGGAGGGCGCCCCGGTGACATTGTGCATGTGGCTTACGGTTATGGTTTGTTTACCGGTGGGTTAGGCGCGCATTACGGAGCAGAAAAACTGGGTTGCACCGTGATTCCTGTTTCCGGAGGAATGACTGAAAGACAGGTTCTGTTGATACAGGATTTTAAACCGGACATTATCATGGTCACGCCATCTTATCTTCTGGCAATTGCGGATGAATTTGAAAAACAGGGTATAGACAGCAATAAGTGCTCACTCAAAATAGGCATGTTTGGGGCAGAACCCTGGACAAATGAGATGCGCAAAGAAATTGAAGAAAAGTTCAACATCGATGCGGTTGATCTTTACGGACTTTCGGAAATCATCGGCCCCGGAGTTTCCGGAGAATGTTTCCGTGAAAAAGACGGGCTGTACATTTGGGAAGATCATTTCTATCCGGAAATAATTAATCCTGAATCAGGTGAAGTACTTCCTGATGGAGAAAAAGGTGAGTTGGTTTTTACTTCACTGACTAAGGAAGCTTTTCCAATAATCCGTTACCGTACGCGGGATTTGACCAGGCTTTTCACCGGAGGAAACCGTACGATGCGTAAAATGGAGAAAATTACCGGACGTACAGACGATATGATGATCATTCGCGGAATTAATGTCTTTCCTACTCAAATAGAGGAAATCCTTTTGAGGGATGGACGGCTTTCGCCAAATTTTCAGATTGAACTTACACGTGAAGCAAGACTGGATGAAATGACTGTACTGGTGGAAGCAAGGTCAAATGAGCTGTCTGACGTTCTCAGGAAAGATATTAGTAAAAACCTGAAACACCAGATTAAAAATCGTATTGGCGTGACAGCGAAGATCAATCTGCTGGCAACAGGCGGTGTTGAAAGATCAGTGGGTAAGGCCAGGCGAATTGTGGATAAACGTATCACTGAAACTGCTTGAAAATTTGTAAAATATTTTTTACTTTTCTTAGCTGACGGCTTTGTTGTTGTAGGGCAGCAACAATCGATTACTGACGCTGAATCACTTTAAAAACACAGGAATGATGAATACAAAATTGCGGCCGATGATGGGTAATGAGGCTATTGCACAGGGAGCATGGGAAGCCGGCGTGCGAGTAGCTTCTGCGTATCCCGGAACTCCAAGTACTGAAATTTTGGAGAATATTGCCAAGTATCCGGAAACTGATATTTTTGCACAATGGGCGACCAATGAAAAAGTTGCTCTTGATGTGGCCAGCGGCGCTTCATTTTCCGGAGTTCGTTCCTTTGTGGCAATGAAACATGTTGGCTTGAACGTAGCTTCCGACACATTGATGTCACAAACATATATTGGTATCAACGGTGGAATGGTGATTGCCGTTTGTGACGACCCTGGAATACACAGTTCACAAAATGAGCAGGATACCCGCATGTACAGTCGTCTGGCCATGGTTCCAACTCTTGAACCAAGTGATGCACAGGAAGCGCTGGATTTTGTAAAATTGGGTTATGAATTAAGTGAAGAGTTTGACACTCCGGTTATTTTACGCAGTACAACCCGACTTTCTCACACCCGCAGTCTGGTACAACCTGGAAAACGGTTCACGCCAAAACCGCTGGGATTTTTGGAAGATCCAACGAAAAATGTGATGATTCCCGGACACTCCAGGCTACGTCATCCTAAATTGCTGGAGAGAGAAAGCAAACTTAAAGCATATTTTGACAGCTCAGATATTATCCGCTGGGACAAAGGAAACTCTGATTATGGGGTTATCACACTTGGCCCTTCTTTCACCTATGTCAAAGAGGTACTTCCGGATGCTTCTGTGTTGAAACTGGGTGCATCTTATCCTCTTCCGGAACAGCGGATCCGCGAGTTCTGTAACTCTGTAAAACGCGTATTTGTAGTAGAGGAACTGGAACCTGTTGTTGAAAATGAAATGCGCGGGATGGGTTTGGAAGTAGAGGGTAAAAAATATTTTTCCAGACTTGGAGAGTTTTCTCCGGAAACAGTTCGTGCAGGATTTGAAAACGCAGGAATTTTGCAAAACAGAAAAAAGAAAGTTTCAGTGCAAATCAAACCTGTCGTTAGACCGCCTGTCCTGTGCGCCGGTTGTTCACACATGAGCACATTTTTGGTCATGAATTCTGTTGATGCCAGAGTCGCCGGTGACATTGGTTGTTATACCTTAGCCGCAGTCGAACCACTGAGTGCGATTGACACAACAGTAGCCATGGGTTCCAGTATTGCCAATGCCGCCGGGATGGCAAAAGCCGGAACCGAAACTAAACCGATTGTGGCGACGATTGGAGATTCCACTTTTTTGCACTCCGGAATCCCACCCCTGATAGATGCGGTTTATAACAATGTGGACATCACAGTTTTACTGCTCGACAATAAAATTGTCGCTATGACAGGAGGACAAAATCATCCTGGTACAGGAATTACACTCCGCGGTGAAAAAACTCACAAAGTTGTATATGAAGAAATGGTGCGGGCAACAGGAGTGAAGTGGGTTAAAACGGTGGACTCATATGACATAGGCGCGATGTTACGCACCATTCGGGAAGCGATTGCTTTTAAAGGTGTAGCCGTGGTTATTTCTGACAGACCGTGTGTTTTGGACCCTGTCCGTTTGAAAGGTGAACCGATGGAAGTCAATGCGCTTGCCTGTACTGGTTGCCAATCCTGCATGAATTTGGGCTGTCCGGCGCTTTCCTGGAGTGATGAATTGTTTGAAGGTCACCACAAAGTAAAAATTTCTGCCAGCGGTTGTATCGGTTGCTCCATGTGTGCGCAGGTCTGTCCAACTGACTGCATTAAACCCGCTGCGAAAATAGCTTTATGAATC
>JABGPG010000252.1:273-2820 GCA_018645085.1 Deltaproteobacteria bacterium | reverse complement strand
GCAGGTCTGTCCAACTGACTGCATTAAACCCGCTGCGAAAATAGCTTTATGAATCAGCTTAAATCAAAATCAAAAACGGCACCGGTCCCGACTGCAGCAGTTAATACTTCTGCCGATCAGACCGAACGACCAACAAATGTACTTGTCGTCGGAGTAGGCGGGCAGGGGGTTATTTTGGTCTCAAAAGTACTCGCGCAACTTTGCCTCTCCAAAGGTCTTCAAGTAAAACAAAGTGAAATTCACGGCATGGCAAAACGCGGTGGTACAGTTTTCAGTCACATTCGTTTTGGTCCGCAAGTCTGGTCACCGACAATTCCTGCTGGAGAAGTAGATGTACTGGTAGCATTGGAATGGGCTGAAGGTTTACGCTGGCTGGAATATTTAAATCCGGAGAGCGGCACTTTTGTTTCGGACACACAGCATATTGTTCCGCCTTTTGCCTGCAGAAATCGTTTACGCGGCGCAGAGGATACTTACGCAAGAGAAACTCCTGCGCAAATTATCGATAAAGTTCCCAACGGTTTTGCCCTGGATGCCGCGGGAATGGCCAAAGAATTAGGTAATGAAAGAACTTCTAATACAATTTTATTAGGTATTCTTTCCACTACTTTGGATTTTGAAGTGAAAGATTGGGAGGAAACTATAGCTTTGTTTGTTCCGCCCAAAACTATCGATTTAAACCGAGAGGCTTTTCACATTGGACGACAATGGATTGAAAATGCAAATCACCCAGCAGAGTTTGCACCGCAAACCGAGTTTCCCGTTCAGCAATACCTGCCCGAAGAAAGCGGTCTAGTAGACTGGGAATTCACTGCGGAATGGTGCAAGGGTTGTGATATTTGTGTGAAAATGTGTCCGGAACGTTGTCTCAGGTTGACTGCTGATCAAAAAGTCGAAATGACTGATATTCATGACTGCACAGGCTGCCGTATTTGTGAATGGTTATGTCCGGACTTTGCGATTGATATCCGGAAACCAATATTTCAATAATGATCAAACTGTAAATATTTCGAGGAAAATGAATTTACATTATAATTTACAAGGTAACCACGCCTGCGCAATGGGTGCAATTGCCGCAGGATGTCGTTTTTTTGCAGGCTATCCGATTACGCCGTCATCAGAAATCGCCGAACGCATGTCTCTGGAACTGCCAAAACATGAAGGCGTTTTTATTCAGATGGAAGATGAAATTGCTTCAATGGGTGCAGTGATCGGGGCATCAATGGGGGGTGTAAAATCAATGACTGCGACCAGCGGTCCTGGATTTTCACTAAAGCAGGAAAATATCGGTTATGCTACCGGTGCTGAAATTCCGTGTGTGATTGCTAATGTGATGCGCGGAGGTCCAAGTACCGGAATGCCGACACGTCCGGCTCAGTCAGATTTAATGCAGGCACGTTGGGGAAGTCACGGAGGACACCCGTTGATTGTACTTACTCCGGAATCAGTTAAAGAAATTTTTGACGAAACAGTACGTGCTTTCCACCTTTCAGAAAAATTCCGTACTCCGGTGATAGTTTTGTACGACGAAGTTCTGGGGCATCTAGTGGAAACTTTACCATCGGCGGATGCGGATAAAAATGAAACACCAGCAAGAAAATGGGCAAAAGAATCAACTGAGACATTCCTGCCATACGCGGCAACCGAAGATTTTGTGCCACCGATGCCTCGTCCCGGGGACGGTTACCGCACTCATACTACAGGTTTGACTCATGCAGAAGACGGATTCCCAACGCAGGATCCGGAAACTGTTGAGAAAGCAATGGATCGTCTGTTGAAAAAATTTGAATACAATCAAAGTGAAATTGAATCGTACGAAACCCTGCATTGCGACGATGCGGAAATTTTGGTGATGACTGTAGGAATCAGCGCACGCGCCGCAAAACATGCTGTTAAAACAGCACGTCAGCAAGGTATTAAAGCCGGACTATTTAGACCAATAACGCTATGGCCTTTTCCGGAGAAAGCTTTTCAAAAATATGCAGCAAAAGCAAAAACGGTGGTTGTTCCGGAAATGAATACTGGTCAATTACGTCTGGAAGTTGAAAGGCTTTGTACTAAAAAAACAACAATAAAATCCATTAACCGCATAGACGGTGAAGCCATTACTCCTGAGGAAATATTAAAGCTTCTTCATGTCGTTAATAAATAGCTGCTGCTTGCTGAGCAGTGTTTAGTTATGGCGTTTGTGTGATAGAAAATCCGTGGTCTAAAGTTTCAACAATCAGTTTTAATCAGTGAACATCCGTGGCTTAAAGTTTCAACAATCCGTTTTTAATCAGTGAAAATACGTGGTCTAAAGTTTTAACAATCAGTTTTTAATCAGTGTAAATCCGTGGCTTAAAGTTTCAACAATCAGATTTTAATCAGTGTAAATCCGTGGTCTAAAGTTTTAACAATCAGTTTTTAATCAGTGTAAATCCGTGGCAGATAAGCCTTAACGAATCCGTTTTTAATCAGTGAACATCCGTGGCCCAAAGTTTTAACAATCCGTTTTTAATCAGTGTAAATCCGTGGCAGATAAGCCTTAACGAATCCGTTTTTAAT
>JABGPG010000252.1:0-173 GCA_018645085.1 Deltaproteobacteria bacterium | reverse complement strand
ATCCGTGGCCCAAAGTTTTAACAATCCGTTTTTAATCAGTGTAAATCCGTGGCAGCTAAGCCTTAACAAATCCGTTTTTAATCAGTGTAAATCCGTGGCTTAAAGTTTTAACAATCAGTTTTAATCAGTGTAAATCCGTGGCTAAAAATAATATGAGCAAAAATATACCTTCA
>JABGPG010000258.1 GCA_018645085.1 Deltaproteobacteria bacterium | reverse complement strand
TAGTAAATAGTTGTCATTCCCGCGAAAGCGGGAATCCAGGAACTTGTAAGTATCTTAAATAATGGATTCCCGCTTTCGCGGGAATGACAAACATAGGTATCCGGATGACTTTTTACTAAGACATCATCGATTATTTTTAATCAGAACAATGTCTGTGAATGGAATTTAATTTCCGTTTAAGAGACATAAATAAACCTGAATCTTTAATTTAATGAGGAATTATGCCGTTGGGGATGAAAAACAATATTGCATCGATCAACGCAATTAATCATCTGGCAAAAGCGCAGAAAGAGATGTCGGATTCGCTGACACGTCTTGCTAGCGGACAAAGGGTCAACGGCGGAGCGGATGCTCCGGCGGCTCTTGTCATGTCTGAAGGGCTTCGTGCTCAAATTGCCGGTGTGCAGCAAGCTTTGCAAAATACCGAGTTTTCGCTGTCAATGGTTCAGACTGCTGAAGGTGCTTTAGTTGAAGTGAGCAATCTGCTGATTGAAATGCGGCAATTGGCTTCAACCGCGGCAAATGAAGGTGCTACTGATTTTGGCGCGCTGATCTCACTGCAGTTTCAGATTCGTACTGCAATCGAAGGAATCGACCGCGTTTCACAGTTCACCCGCTTTGGTAATAAGCATCTGCTGGACGGTAGTCAGGGTGCTACCGGCACTGGCGGTAATGAAGAACTGGTTTTTGTAAATGCAACTTCGCAAACAATCTCTTCTCCACTAAGTGGATACGATGTTGACATAGATGAAATGCCTTTACGCGCAAGTTTGATTGAAGACCTTGATGATGACGATGCTTCCGGTTTACAAATTACTCTGGAAGAAGAAGACGGCGCGATTATCAGAGTCCGGAATCCGGAAGGTGCTTCCGCGCTAGGATTTGCGAACCGTCTGCAAAGAGCCGCTTTTTCCGCGAATATGAATTTGGATATCCGCTATGATGCAGATGATGAAGAACTTACAATTGAACATCGGGAGTACGGTTTTACCAAAGGTTTCACCATCACCAGCTCCAAAGATGGAATCCTCGTCGATGGCCCTTTTGAACCACAATTATTTTTAGGACAGGACATTGAAGGGACAATAAATGATGAACCGGCTGAAGGAGACGGGCTGGTGCTGACTGGAGATTTTAAAAACAGTAAAACAAGCGGCTTGAGTGTAGCTTATTTAGGTGATGGAACAGGCAATGCCGGTGCAGTCACAGTCGCGCAGAATGCACTCAAATTTCAATCCGGTACCAGCGCTGATGAACAAATAAAGGTAGCGTTGAACAGCACCCATTCTTCTGTGCTGGGACGCGGTGTTGATAACACCAGCGGATTTGAAAATTTGTCTCAAATCAGGCTGACTTCTACTCAAGAGGCCATTGACGCAATTCGCCTTGTGGATGAAGCTCTTGATCAATTAACATCAATGCGGGGGCAACTCGGATCAGTGCAAAAACATACACTGGAAACAAATATTTCTGTACTGCGTTCAAGCGCGGAAAATTTAACTGCTGCTGAATCCAGTATTCGGGACACAGACATGGCTTTAGAAATCGCTAATTTCACTAAAAACCAAATCATCACAGAAACCGCCGCTGCTGCTGTCGCACAGGCAAATCAGACTGCAGCTCGTGTTTTAAGACTGTTGTTCAGTAATAATGCACATAATCACTGGTCGTTTTTCGGAGAATAGTGGTTGATTCGTAATAGTTGTCATTCCCGCGAAAGCGGGAATCCAGGAACTTGTAAGTATCTGAAATAACCGATTCCCGCTTTCGCGGGAATGACAAACATTGGTGTCAGAATGACTCTTTACGTGAGCATCATGATTGATTCCTAAAAACGCCTAAACTAATTATTTGTCATCTCGAACGAAGAGAGAGATCTAGTCTGTGCAATACACTAATATCATTAAGATTTTACATTTGGTCGAAATAACAAAAAGCGGATTTGATACTTTTTACGACCGCATTAATAATGATTAATGAAAAATAATGCGCCTTGACGATACTATTGCTGCGGTAGCAACGCCTCTGCAGCCATCCGGACTTGGAGTAATCAGAGTCAGCGGAACTGAGGCAGTTTCGCTTGTGGAGCCTTTGTTTAAAGGCCGAGGGCGTCCGCTGAAAAAGGCGGAAACGCACAAACTGCTGTATGGCTGGATACATGATGAGGGAGAATTGCTGGACAAAGTTTTACTCGTTGTTATGCGTGCACCGCATTCCTACACTACGGAGGATGTGGTTGAAATTCAATGCCATGGTAGTCCTCTTGTTTTGAGAGCTATCCTGGATTTGGTTTTAAAACAGGGAGCGCGTCTGGCGGAAGCCGGTGAATTCACGCAAAGAGCATTTCTGCATGGACGACTCGACTTGACGCAGGTGGAGGCAGTTGCGGATTTGATCCATGCTACTTCGGAAGTTGGAGCAAAACTAGCCGCTCAACAACTGGATGGTAAACTTTATCAAGCCATTGATGTTGTCAAAAAACAAGTGGTATCCATCGCTTCCCTGATTGAGGCAGGTATTGAGTTTCCGGAAGAAGGTCTTGACTTCTCACAGCGTGAAAATTGTCTGCAGCGTCTGGATCATGCTTGTGCTGATTTAGAGAACATGCTTTCTCATGCAGAACAGGGAAGACGGATGCGTGAGGGCTTTGCGGTTGCGTTGATCGGGCGGCCGAATGTAGGAAAATCTTCTCTGCTCAACACTTTGCTGCGGGAACAGAGAGCGATCGTTACCACGATTCCGGGAACCACACGTGATTCTATTGAGGAATCCGTGCAAATACAAGGTGTTGCTTTCCGTTTGACTGATACTGCAGGAATCAGAAAAACCACGGATCTGCTTGAAACAGAAGGTATCCGCAGGACACAGATAGTACGAGACAAAGCTGACCTCGTTCTGCTGATTTTGGACGCCAGCGAAAAACTTAGGGAAGAAGATCAGGCTTTAATACGTGAGCTTGAACAGCAACGTACAATTGTGGTCCTTAATAAAAAGGATCGTCTCAGTGCTAAACTGCCTGAATGGTATGAAGCAATTTCTGCGATGGAATCGGTTTTGATTTCAGCAAAAAACGGTGAGGGTTGTGATGAACTTGAATCGTGTTTGTTCGCGAAAGCGACTCAGGACGGACTGCCTCAGCAGGATGAAATATGGATCACAAACCGCAGGCAGCAACAAGCCGCTAAAAATGCGCTGGCGGCCTTGCAACAAGCGCGGGAAATTTTAGAAAGTTCTGCAGGCGAAGAATTCCTGGCCGTTGATTTACGTTCCTGCTTAAATGCTCTTGGTGAAATAGTCGGTGAAACAACGCCCGATGATTTGCTAGGTCAGATATTTTCGGAGTTTTGTATTGGCAAATAAAAAGTTGACAGACAGTGACTTAAAACTGCTGCTAGGAAAACAGGAATCACTGCTGAAAGAATTATTGGACTTTTCACAACGCCAATTCGCAGAAAAAGATCCGGTTGGACTGGACGCACTTTTGTTACAAAAGGATCGCTGCTTTGAAGAAATGCAGAAAGTAGATTCTCTCCTTCAAAAATGGTATACGCAATTTGAGCGGGATTTAAAGCCCGATGAACAGATCCTTGATCAAACTCTGCAGGAATTACTGCAAAAAATACTGCTTTCAGAGCAGGATTATGAACAAGTGGTTGGACGTGAAAAAAAAGCTATTTCATTACAAATTGACGAGTTAAGTCGGCAAATGCAGTACCGGAAAGAACCGGTTCAGCAGAGAGCTAAAATCAAAAATATGATGACCTGAACAACACTGTAATATTAATTAACCATGCTTTTTTCAGCTTACCAGATAGAGTCGTTGTTGGAAGATATTCAACAGGAGATTTTTCCAATAGTTAAATCCGCCAGCGAAACTATGAGCCTTTCTGAAGATGCAATTCAGGGCGCGTTGCAGTATTTACGGATACCGAAAAAGCAAGCTCTTGCCTGGATTACCCCCGGTGATATTAAGGCTCTGGTTGAAGATCAGACTGCTTATGATCCAGTGGTTGACCATGTTCAACAAAGCCGTGCGGGACGTTTTGTTACTCCGGCTTATGTTCCTGAGAATCCGCCTCCCTCATTTCCGCTGGTCAGTGATCATACGAAAGCACTCCGTGAAAGCGTTGCTTCCCAAGAACAATCTTCGGAAGTCCCTCTGCCGGAAAAAGACACCTCATTAACTGACGAAAGCCTCGAAATTCCTACAGTTGAAGAGCTTGATCCTCTTACGACTGCTGAAGAGCAAGTTCAAGACTCTGCTGCTGACACAGAAATATCCGAGCTTGAGCCGATTTCTGCTGAAGAAAGTACAGCTGATGTAGTAGCAGAAAGCACTGATGATATAGTAACAGAAAGCACTGATGAGCAGACACCGGCAGAGCTGGAAGAATCAACTAATTCTAAATCAGCAGAATCCGGAGTATCTGCGGCCTCATTATTTGATGGCATTGAGGTAGAGGATGAGCATGATGAAGAATTTGACTTTGACACAGGCGGATTACAAGGAGAAATTGATGATGACAGCGACGTTGTTTTTGGAGACGGGCGCATTGAAAAACAAGCAATGATTAAATTTGTCAGTAATTATCCTGACAGCACAATAAAATTCCTGCTGCGTAAAAATTTGGACGGTCGCCCTTTACCGACTGGTTACGATGAAATTTATCTAAACTGGGAAAACCGTGGATTGTCACGTGGAAGGTTGAGAAAATACTTGTTCAAACTGATGGAATGGCAGGACTTTCCGGATATCCCCGTCCTTGATGTGGTGAGAAAAATTCGTGAACGACATTATGATCTGAAAGAAAAAAATTAAATGAGTACAAAAAAATTCAGACCGAACGTAGCAGCAGTAATCTTTGACCCTTTAAAAAACAAAGTGCTGATGTTCCGGCGTGTTTCAAAAATAAATGAAGCAGAAAAACCATTGTCCGACGGAGGTCAGTTACGCTGGAACTGGCAGTTTCCGCAAGGCGGTGTTGACCCTGGAGAAAACGAAGAGGAAACCCTTTTTCGTGAACTGGAAGAAGAAATCGGTACACGGGATGTCAGCATCATCCGTTCATCCAAAACACGGATACGCTACCATTATCCGCGTAAAATGTTGCACATCCTTCATCAACAGCCAATTTGGAAACCTTTCTGCGGACAGCAGCAACGCTGGTACCTTGTTAAGTTGAATTGTGAGACTGAGCAAATTTCTTTCACCCATGAACCAGTTGAATTTGACGCTTTCCAATGGATTTCACCGCGTAGAGGTTTAAAATTAGTTGTGCCATGGAAACGTAAAGCCTACCGTAAAGGTTTGCGCAGCCTCGGAATTATGTGATAGTTTTTATCTGCAAAAAAAATATCCTGCCTGAAACTTTCGAAAAATTACCCGATTTTGAGTGAATTTGATATAATTAAAATAGTCAACTGATTTGGCTTGCAGAACAATAATTTTATCCTTGTGTCAGTATAAAAAACAATCAAATGGAACCTCGATGTTAATGCTTATTTCACCGGCAAAAACGCTGGATTATGAGACCCCTCCGACTACTGCGAATTACAGTCTGCCGGACTATCTGGAAAAGTCAGCGGAACTGATTGCGGTCGTCAGTAAGAAGTCTTATCCTCAGTTGATGAAGCTGATGCATGTTAGTCAAAAAATTGCTGAACTAAGTGTTGAACGTTTTAATCAATGGCAGCTGCCTTTCAATTCCGGGAATGCAAAACAGGCGGTATTGGCTTTTAAAGGTGATGTTTATACAGGTTTGGATGCATCCGCTCTTGCTGAAGATAAACTGGATTATGCGCAGGAACATTTGCGGATAATTTCCGGTCTTTACGGTTTGTTGCGACCGCTTGATCTGATGCAGCCTTACCGATTGGAAATGGGGCTTAAGCTTAAAACAAAAAAAGGTGCTAACCTTTATCAGTTCTGGGGTGAGCAGATCACTGATGCTGTCAATTCAATGTTGGCAAAACAGGACGAACCGGTCTTGATCAACCTTGCATCAAATGAATATTTTAAAGCAATTCAAAAGAATAATCTGGATGGACGTCTGATTACTCCGGTGTTCAAAGACTGGAAAAATGGTGAATATAAAATGATTAGTTTTTTTGCTAAAAAAGCCCGTGGAATGATGGTACGTTACGCCATTGATCACAATATTCAGCAAGCAGAAGAATTACAAAATTTTGATTATGACGGTTATAGTTTGAACCATGAACTGACTCACTCCGATACTTGGGTTTTCTGTAGAGACTGATTTGAAGGCTTAAGTGCTCACATTGTCATTTGAGATAAATTAGGAGAATCGTTTACCCAACATCATAAATCGAATC
>JABGPG010000068.1 GCA_018645085.1 Deltaproteobacteria bacterium | reverse complement strand
ATGAAGATATTTTTGACCAAGCTGAAAATTTTAAAAAACGAACAAACAAAAGATAGCAAATGAGCATCAATCTTGATGACTACCGTGATTGCTTGGAACAGGCTGCTCCTGAGTTAAAAGGTACTCTGGATGCTACGTTTCAGGAAGCAAGCCGCTGCATGTCTTCTGTTGGACTTCAAGACTACCTTGATGGTGCCCGCGGATTAAGTGAACTTGGTCGAGGCGCTGATTTAGTGGTCAGCTATCTTGAAAATGTACCAGCAGTTGTCAAGGAGTGCGGTGAGGACATAATTCGGGAATGCGTCACTTCTGCGATGAAGTTGATTTCCATGACTTCCGGAGAGGTAATCGCACTCTTATTTTCCAGCCTTCCTACTGCCGCAAGACGCCTGGGTGATCCGGAACTACTACGCGGTTACTTTAGTCTAATCCATCGTTTAGCAGCAAAAGCTCCACGCGGTTTACGACCGATGCTGGGCTGCACAGATGAACTACTTTCCAAACTTACCTTATCCGGACTTCGACGTTGGGCAGATTTTGGTGCAGATGCATACCGGCGTGACCTCCCCGGGCAGGTTGCATATTTTGGTTTGAAGACCGAAGACAGTCTTGCTGTGCTGAAAAAAGAACGCGGCGGAACTCTGTTTATTGACAGTCAGCGCAAACTTAATTTCTACCTGCGTGCATTGTGGGCACGCGACTTCTTTTTGCGTCCCGCAGATACGAGTCATATTGGTTTCCGTCCATATCTTGAGGCTCGTGTGCTTCACCTGCCTGATGCCGTTGATGGAATTTTGGTGAAAGGCACCGAGCTTTATCGGGCAATTGCAGCACATATGGCCGCTCATCTTGTCTATACAAGCGAACCGATTTCTGCTGAAAATTTATCTCAGGCTCAAAGATTTTTCATTGGTTTTGTCGAGGACGCTAGGGTTGAGTACTGCGCGAAAAAAGAATTTCCGGGACTTGGAAAACTCTGGAGCAGCCTGCATTGTCAACACAAAGAACATCCTGAACATGCTTCTATTCCGCTGCTGGAACGTTTGGCCTTAGCTCTTTTGGACAGTTCATTCAGAGTGAACGATGTCAGTCTGGATGAGATTGCTGTTAAATTTCACAACCAGATTGAGTCCAGCAAAAACGATCCTCAATTCTCCTGGCATCTGGGTTTGGAAATTTTCAATGTACTGGCGTCACGCAAAGAGGTTCCTAGTTTGAGACTGCTGGAAAGCATCCGGATTCCCTACCGTGACGATAATCGTTTTATCTGGGACTTTGATGAATTTGCCTGGCAAGACGATGTGGAATATGTACCTGCTAACCAACGCCAAGTACGTAAAAATGTCAGTCTGATGGAATTTGTCAACGAATTGGATGTTGAAAATGCCGGAGATGATGCGCAAGAAATCTGGACTTTGAAAACGGAACTTTTTCCGTATGAGGACAAAGGGATCAGTTTTAACCAACTGGAAGGCAAGGAAGCGGTCAGTGAACCTTTTCATTATCCGGAATGGGATTATCAGGTACAGTTACACCGTCCGGACTGGGCCACTGTTTATGAACGTGGTTATCCAATGGGTGATCCGGAGGACATTGAAGATATTTTGACTGAGCATAAGCCGATCACTTCGCGTATCAAACAGATTGTTGACCGCCTGCGTCCGGAAGGTATGATTCGTCAGCGTAAGTTGGAGGATGGTGACGAAATTGACATCAATGCAGCAGTGGAAGCCATGATCGATATCCGTATGGGCTATCAACCTGATACGAGGATCACCTTGAAGAATGTGCTCAACCGCCGTGATCTGGCGATTTTAATTCTGCTGGATCTCTCAGAATCGACCAACGAAACGCTTGCAGGCCTAGAGAAAACGGTGCTGGAACTCACTCGTGAAGCCAGCGCTCTGGTTTCAACCGCCATCTCAGGCATCGGTGACACATTTGCAATTCACGGTTTTGCTTCAGACGGACGACATGACGTTCGGTACTATCGTCTTAAACGTTTTGAACAAGCATTTGATGATGAAGCAAAGGGACGGCTTGCCGGCATGCAGGGAGGTTTATCGACCCGTATGGGAGCGGCCATGCGGCATGCAGGGCATCATCTTTCACTTCGTGCTGAAAAAAGAAAAATGCTGCTGATAGTGACAGACGGATCACCTGCTGATATTGACGAACGTGATCCTCAACATTTACGTATGGATGCAAAAAAAGCGGTAGAGGAACTGCACACGCAAGGTATTATGTCATATTGTCTTACACTTGATCCGAGCGCCGATCATTATGTGCAAAGAATTTTCGGACAGAACCATTATACCGTCATTGACAATGTCCAGCGTCTGCCGGAAAAATTACCGGCGCTTTTTGCTTCGTTGACCAGCTGATAATAAAAATGTATTATTGTTATCACCAGAGACACCGAAACTATGTTTAATTCCTGTCTGCCGGAATAAGCACATTTTCAGTGTTGTCCAACTTAAACTTTTTATGAGATTTGTATTGTGAACCAAATTAAAATTTCTCCTTCTATTCTATCTGCCGATTTTGCACGACTGGGTGAACAAGTTAGTGAGGCCGAAGCGGCCGGAGTTGATTACATCCATGTGGATGTAATGGACGGACATTTTGTCCCTAATATTACCATCGGTCCATTAATTGTGAAGGCTCTGCGTCCGGTAACTAAACTCCCGCTGGACGTGCACTTGATGATTGAAAATCCGGAACGTTATCTTGAGGACTTTGCTAAAGCCGGAGCTGATATTATCACTGTCCACCAAGAGACATGTCCGCACCTTCACGGTACAATTCAGCAAATTCACAAATTAGGTGTCCGGGCTGGTGTGAGTATAAATCCCGCAACTCCAGTGAGCAGTCTTGAGGAAATTATCTCGGAGATAGATCTTGTGCTTGTAATGTCAGTCAATCCAGGATTTGGCGGACAATCATATATTTCGTCCTGTACTGAAAAAATCCAAAAGTTACGTGCCATGCTTGATATCTGCGGTTCATCAGCGGATTTAGAGGTGGATGGCGGTGTTAATGTCAACACAGTCAATGAAGTAATTGCTGCAGGAGCAAATGCCTTTGTGGCAGGTTCAGCAGTTTTTAACGACAAGCAAAGTGTTGCAGAAAACGTACGGCTTCTACGAGATACGATAGCTTCTTGCTGAATTTCCGGTATTTTCATTTTTTGCCTGTTCTGAAAAAGCTGGAATCTTTCCTGAAAATCTGGGATATTCACCTGCAGTGAATGCCTGCTTGAGCAATGAATCTGTTACTCCTTTTCTTCCTGGATTTTCCATGTCAACTAACTCCTGTCTCAACATAGTCATTGCAGACAAAAACTCGCTGCTTCTCAGGGGATTGACAGAGATGTTAAAGCAGGATGAACGTTTTGATATAAGAGCGACTGCGACTGACGGTGAGCTGTTTTTAAAGTTGCTCGAGCGTGTTTCAATTGATGTGGGAATAATAGGCTGGAAAATGCCTTTTGCTGATGGCCGCCAAGTTCTCACCAAACTCCGAGAGCGCGAAAGCTCGGTGCGAGTAGTTGTTTATAGCGGTGCTGATGTGGCTAGACAGGTGCGCTCATTGGGCGGTGCTGGTTTTTATTCAAAAGCAAAACCACCTGAAGGCTTAATTGATGTAATCTACCAGGTTGGGCAGGGGAACAGTATTTTCCCTTATGAGCAGCATGAAGCGAAAATGGATCCGCTTTTAGCAAGCTTGACATCAAGGGAACTGGAAATTTTAGAAATTTTGTCTCAGGGACATTCCAACCGTACAATTGCCAGTAAATTTGAAATTTCCACCAACACAGTCAAATTTCACCTCAAAAATCTTTATGAAAAGGTGCAGGTAGACAATCGCACACAGGCGGTTGCCTTCTACAATAAATTATTCAGAGAGGACGAATGACTAAAATATTTATTTTTGCAGTAAGTTTATTAACGGCCAGCGTAGTTTACGCAGGAGAAGGTCTGCAGCCGTATATTTTATTTGGCGACAGCGGACAGACAATTGAAGAGACAAATAAACAACTTTCAGCCGCACTGACGCAAGGCGGTTTTGAAGTGCTGGGTCAATATGCACCAGCCGAATCTCCGGATCGCAGTGTTATTGCAGTTTCACATCCGGAACTGTTAAAAGCTTTATCCGCATTACGTGCGAGCGCTGGATTTTTTTCTGCAATCAGAATTGGTGTCATTGCAGACAGTGGACAAACCCTGATCTCTTTGCAGAATCCGGAATATTGGGGCAATGCCTATCTGCAGGATGAATATCAAACAGCAGAGGCGGTTATTGGAAAAATAAGCAGTGAAATTGCTGCCACGATTCAGGCGACATTCCCTTCCGCAAATCTGAAGCAAGGATATGGATCAACCCAGGAATTTACAGCGGAAGATCTGCGAGGTTATCACTACATGTTCGGAATGCCTTATTTTGAAGATAATGTGCTGATTGGAGAATTTGCCTCTCACCAAGCAGCGGTGGCCGCAATTGAAAAAAATCTGCAGACATCTTCCACAAGCAGCAAAGTATTTTCACGTGATCTGCCCGGAAAGGAAATCCGGCTCTTCGGAGTTGCGCTCAAAGGCGAAACAGGCGAAGCTAATTTTGTGCCGATCATTGATATTTCTTCGCAAAAACACGTCACCTTTCTTCCATACGAATTGCTGGTAATCGGTAAGGAAGTCCGGATGCTTCACGGCCGTTTCCGGATTGCTCTCAGCTTTCCTGATCTCACGATGGGTACATTTACCAAGATCATGTCCACACCTGGAGAAATAGAGGATCTGCTAAGTGCGCTCAGCAAATAAGCCTGCTCGACAGGTCTTTGGAATCAATGGTTGAATTTTGAAAGCGCCAGTTATTGTTAACCCGGACGACCATCTACTCTTGGAGCAAGGAGCATGGGAAAATAATCCCAGAGGAAAAACAAATAAGCGAGGATCCAAAGACTTCCGGAAAGCAAAATCCAGCTTCCGTAATTGGAAATAAAAAATACAGGCGCTACTACACGCAACAGCGCTGAGACATTAAGCAAAGCAAAAGCTAAAACAGTCAGCTTCGGCGGAATTAGCGGTCGTCCGGAATGTCCGAGTGAGACACGTGCCATCATGCCCAGAGTGACCATGCCGATTCCTCCTGCTGTGAAAGCATGTGTTGCCAGAAAAGGAAGGATCATGCCGTATTTTGCAAGAGCTGTTAGAGCATATCCCACAACAATCCAGGCATAACCAAGATGAAGCACCCAGAGTAAAGGTGTTTTCCAAACCCTGATATCATGCCAGCCGACAAGACGCAGTGCATGCAGGATTGCTGCAGAACCGGCCAGTATTCCCAGAATTTCCGGAGAAAGCTGGCATACTTCACCTGCCATCAAAGCAATCGAAAAACCTACCGCAGCCCATTCCACAGGCATACGTATTTTAGTTGCTGCTTCCGGAAGAGCACTTTTGGTGAAAAAAGGGATGACCCTGCCGCCCATTAAAACAATCATCAGGATGAGCAGATTCAGCATGAAGGTTATACCAAAAGGTAAATCTGTGATGTTAATGCCGAGTTGCCTCAAATGCACTTCTGCATTGGCAAGAGTCATCACTCCCAAAACCAGCAGAAATCCGTAGTTACGAACGTTTTTGGCACGTACAATTGGAATTCCGATTACAGCCAGTAAAACAGGTAGAAAAATCCAGTCTGAAAACGCGATCAGCCAATCCGGAATGTATTGAGGGAAAAAAGGTAGGATTCTGCCGGAAAGCCATAAAACCACAAGTGCCGCCAGTGGCTTTCCTTTCGGCATAGGATGATTGATCCAGTTACCTACTGCGGCCAACAGGAATCCTGCGATTACCGCAACTCCATAGCCAAAGAGCATTTCATGACTGTGCCAACTGGTTGAATCAAAATAATTGGGAAGTGCCTCTCCCCAGCGGTAACTGATAATCCGTAAAAACATCATGAGAGATGCAGAAAGTCCGGCCAGTAAAAAAAAAGGGCGGAAACCAAGTCCAAAAAGTGCCATGCTATTCTCTACGTTCCCCGATTTTTTCTTCAGGGCGTGTCACCTCACTGATGCGTACACCGTAGCGCTCATTGACCACGACTATTTCTCCACGCGCCATTAAGCGGTCACCCACCACAATATCCATTGGTTCACCGACTATTTTTTCAAAGACCACTAAGTTTCCTTTTTTTAAATTCAGGATGTCCTGTATCTCCATCTCAGTTCGTCCAATTTCGACGATCATCATCAACGGCACATCCTCAATAAATTTTACCGAGTGTAAAGCACCTTCATCTTCATCGGATTCAAAACCTAACATCAGCCTTTTCCAAGTAATTGGTGTTTATTCAATGGTGAT
>JABGPG010000257.1 GCA_018645085.1 Deltaproteobacteria bacterium | reverse complement strand
CACGGATGTTCACGGATATTATGTTAGTGTTAGTGCGCTTTATCAGCCACGGATTTACACGGATTTACACGGCTATTTTTCAGCCACGGATAAACACGGATGTTCACGGATCTATTTTCAGCCACGGATTTACACGGATATTCACGGATCTATTTTCAGCCACGGATAAACACGGATATTCACGGATATTATGTTAGAGTTAGTGCGCTTTATCAGCCACGGATTCACACGGATCTATTTTCAGCCACGGATAAATACGGATGTTCACGGATATTATGTTAGTGTTAGTGCGCTATTTTCAGCCACGGATTTACACTGTTATTTTTATGATGTATTCGTATAAAGTCATAATAAAGTGTCATTTCGAGTGAAGCGAGAAATCTATTTAATTTTATCTTTTTTATCCGTGTTATCCGTGGCAAATACCCATTTTTATTTTATTTTTTTATCCGTGTTATCCGTGGCAAATACCCATTTTTATTTTATCTTTTTTATCCGTGTTATCCGTGGCTACTAGCATTTTTATTTTATCTTTTTAATCCGTGCTCTCCGTGGCCTAGTTTCATTTCCCTTTTTTATCCTAGCGCTCCGTGGCCAACAAGCATTTCTGCAAGTGGATTGTACCCTATTCGATAGGCAAGCTCAGCAGGTTGATCTACATTCCATACCGCAAATTCAGCTTTTTTCCCAATTTCAATTGTACCAACTTCATGTCCAATTCCTAGTGCTTGCGCTGCAACACGTGTTACTCCCGATAAAGCTTCTTCTGGAGTCATACGAAAAAGTGTGCAGGCCATGTTCATGCAGAGCAGAATCGAGGTCAACGGAGACGAGCCAGGATTACAGTCAGTCGCAATGGCGAGTGGAACTCCGGCTTTCCGCAAAGAATTAAGCGGCGGAAACTGTGTTTCACGCAGAGTGTAAAATGCTCCAGGAAGAACGACTGCGACCGTTCCGGATTTGGCCATTGCCTGAACTCCGGCCTCGTCAAGATATTCCAAATGATCCGCTGACAATGCACCATAATTTGCGGCAAGCGCTGCTCCTCCTAGGTTGGAAAGCTGTTCCGCATGAAGTTTTACGGGCAGTCCCAAAGCACTTGCTTTGTCGAAAACCCTGGAAATTTGCTTTGTCGAGAATGCGATATTTTCGCAAAAACCATCCACTGTATCAGCCAGTTTTTCTTCATGCACTAACGGTAATACATCTTCACAAACGAAATCAATGTAAGCATCCGCCTTCCCCTTAAATTCCGGAGGAATTGCATGAGCACCAAGGAAGCTTGTTTTCACACGCACATTTCGTTCACTGCCTAATTTACGGGCTACACGCAGCATTTTAATTTCGGTTTCGAGATCCAAACCGTAACCTGATTTTATCTCAACCGTTCCCACACCTTCCGCAAGCAGTGCGTCGAAACGCGGCAGTGACTGTGAAAATAATTCTTCTTCTGTGGCAGTTCGTGTTGCTGTAACCGTGCTTAAGATCCCACCGCCGCTTCGGGAAATTTCTTCATAACTCGCGCCTTTCAGTCGTAATTCAAATTCAGTCGCGCGGCTCCCACCATAAACTAGGTGAGTGTGACAATCGATCAGTGCCGGCGTCAGCAAACGACCATCTAAATCCTTTTCCGGAAGACCATTAAATTCTACCGGTAATTCTTTTTCAGGACCGACCCACTGAATCAGACCAGCTGAAATCACTACAGCACCATTTTCGATCAAACCATATGGTTTGTCCGAAGTCATAGTGGCGATTTGTGCGTTATTGTAAAGGATTGAAAAGCTCATTGCTGTTTTCAGATAATTTCATCAATCAGTTTTTGGTTCACGTCTCAAACCAATATAAGCCTCGATGATGCTTGAATCCTGTCTCGCTTTTTCAGCAGTACCTTGCCAGGCGACAGTACCGGACTCCAGCACAGTCACATCGTCTGCTGCTGAAAGTGCTTGTTGAGTATTTTGCTCCACTAACAGGATCGTCATGCCCTCGCTCTGGAGTTGTTGAAGCGCAATGTAACAATCCTCAACCATACGCGGCATCAGTCCAAGTGAAAGTTCGTCAAGTAATAACAGTTTGGGTTCTGCCATCAAAGCGCGGCCAATGGCCAGCATTTGCTGTTCACCACCGGATAGTAAACCTGATTCCTGCTTTATACGTTCACCAAGTCGAGGAAACATAGTCAATACCCGTTCTAAATTACGCGAGATATTTTCCTTGGGTAAGGAATAACCGCCGACTTCTAAATTGTCCCTGACTGTCAAATCCGAAAATAAACGTCTGCCTTCAGGCACGAGAGCGACTCCCCGCCTAACCCGTTCTTTTGTAGGTACTTGATCCAGCTGCTCTGAGCCAATCATAATGCTTCCTGATTTGACCTGTACATGTCCGGCAATAGTCATCAAAGTAGTAGATTTGCCTGCCCCGTTTGCGCCGACCAGAGCATGAATGCTTCCTTCACTAACGTTCAGATCCAGTTCATGTACCACCGTCAAAGAACCGTAACCGCAAGAGAGTTTATTAATTTTCAGCATGAACGGTTCCTTGACCAATGTAGGCTTCCAGCACAGCGGGTTGTTTTAACACAGTTTCAGGAGAACCTTCAGCGAGTTTACACCCGTTATCCAAAACTACCAGTCTGGAGCAGATGCGTCGTACTTCGGCGAGGTTATGTTCTATGAGCAAAATCGTTTGTCCCTGACTGTTGAGTTCCACCAGGATGTCAGCAAATGCGGTAGCCTCGACCTGATTCAGGCCGGCTAGAGGTTCGTCAAGTAATAACATTCTGGGGCGTAGAGCCAGGACACGTGCGACCTCCATACGCTTGAGGTAACCCAGGGGAACAGCATTTGGATATGAATCTGCAGCATTTTCGATTCCGACCATTGCCAGCCATTTCAAGCTTTCCCGCAATGCTTCCCTGCGATCGACACGAAACATCGAACGCCACGGATGCTTTGTTTGTTCTGCTCCAGCAGCAAGAGCAACGTTTTCAGCAAGGGTCATTTCCCTGAATGGTCGTACCAACTGTTGCGCAAATCCCAAGCCTTTACGTACTCTAGCAGGTATAGACAGGTTGTTGAGCATTTCTCCTTCCAGATCAATTTCACCATGATTTGGCTGAACCACACCTGTAATCACTCTTAACATAGTCGTCTTACCCGCACCATTTGGACCTATCAAACCAAGAATTTCTCCCTGATTCAAATTCAGCGAAACCTCTTCAAGTGCATGTACACCTCCGAAACGTACTGAGATATTGCGGATGTCCAGCAAACTCATCGATTCTCCTTCAGCCCAAAAGACTTTTTGCTTTTAGGAAAAATATATTTTGCTAAACCTGCGAGTCCACCAGGGCTGAAGCGCATTACGACAAATAGTAAACTGCCGTAAAGCAGAAGTTTGTAGTCACCGATGAACTGAAACCACTGGGGTAATACACTCAGCAATGCCGAAGCTACGATAACTCCCAGGATTGACCCGTTGCCGCCAATGACAACCATAGCCAACAGAGTGATGGATTCAACAAAAGCAAAACTGTCTGGAAAGATGAAACGAACGTGGTGAGCATAAAGTCCTCCGGAGAGACCAGCCAAAGCTGTGCCGAGTGCAAAGGCTATCAGTTTGTAGCGTGAAACATCCAAGCCGAGCATCCGGGCTGTATCTTCGTCTCCGGAAACTGCCTCGAAAACATAACCCATCCAGGACCTGCGGATTTGCAAACTCAACAAAGCTACTAAAATTACGCATCCTAAAACCAGTGCAAGAAATCCTAATTTTCCTAATCCTGGATCAGGAATCGAAGAAACACCCAATTCACCGCCCAGCCATTCCTGCTCACGAACTACTCCAAGGAAAACGAAGTTGACACCCATTGTTGTGATAGCCAGGAAATCATGACGAACCCTCAGGCTTGCAAGTCCAACCATGACACCAAATGAGCCTGCGAGCAGCATCCCAGCCAAAAGAGCCACAAAAAAAGGCGTATCTGCTTTTGTCAAAATACTGGCTGTATATGCACCCATACCGACAAAAGCGACATGTCCCAAGCTCACTTGACCACAAAATCCTGTAATTAGATTCAGGCTTAGACTGCCAATGATGCTGATACCCATGAAGGTGAGTAGACTGATTTCATATCCCATTTCAGACTCCTCTAAACATACCTTGTGGACGTACCATCAACACAAGGATCAAAAAAACAAAAGCAATCGCGTCTCGGTTCAGCACGTTTCCAAGGTAAATTGTACCAAAGGATTCCACCACACCAAGCATCAGTGCCGCAACAAGTGTTCCCCGGACACTACCAAGACCACCAAGAACAATGATTGCGAGTGCTTTGTAACTTGGGACACTCCCCATCGTCGGTTCTACAAGGTTATTCAGAATGCCGACAATCATGCCTGCTGTTCCTGCGAGAGCTGAACCGATGAAAAAATTAAAATAGCGTACCCGTATAGGGTCAATGCCGAAAGATTCCGCCATCTGCGGATCAGTTACTGTTGCGCGCCAGGCAAGTCCCAAGCGAGTACGGCTGGAAAGCCAGGCAAGCCCTCCTATTAAAATAATGCTGACAAGGATTGTTACCCATTCTCCTTCCCGCAAATACATGCCACCTAGTGGGAGCATTTGTTGAAGAGGTGGATTAGTGTAGGATATGCCGTATGAACCAAAAAGTATCCGGTACAATTCCTCCATCGCAATGAACAGACCGATTGAGGCAATCAAAGGGACATAAGGTGGTTGATCCAGGATAGCTTCATAACACAAGCGGTAGATAATTACACCTAAAATACCTACTCCAAACATGGCGACGATTCCACTCAACATCAAACTTCCGGTACTGTTGAATACCAAAACACCGAAGTATCCGCCCAAGGTGTAGAGTCCTGCATGGGCTACATGCAGGATACGTAATAAGCCGTAAACGAGGGTCAGACCCACGGCAACCAAGGCGTAGATACTGCCTTGCAGTAGACCTTGAAGAAAGAGTTCTAGATAAAGCATCAGTCAGGAAAATGAGGAGAAAGGGAAGCATCACAATCTTAGTATGCTTCCCTCTAAAAAATTAGAAATCAAGACTCTGGTGGAGCCAGCAGTTTTTGATCACGGATTTCAGAATGGTAATGCCATTCGCCATTACGGACAATCTGAACCTGCACGTTCTTGCGGACTTCTCCGAGTGCGTTGAATGAAATATGCCCTGTGGCAGCAGTGAGTTGTGTTTGTGCGATGGCATTTCTTATCGCTTCCGGATTGCTCGTACCGGCTTTACGTAAAGCCGTAATTACGACATTCAATGCCGTATGCCCTGAAGCAGCTACCATGTCGACTTTATTTCCGGTTAGTTTTTCATATTCTGTAATGAAGGAACGCGTTTCAGGAGAATTTGAATCACGATCAAGTGATGTAGTTATGATCACACCTTCTGAGGCGGCTCCGGCTATTTTAATAAACTGTTCGGAATCATAACCTTCCTGTCCAATTACTGGTACAGTCACACCTCCGGAACGGAGTTGATTGACTAAAGGTCCTGCGGTGAAGAAATAACCTGAAGCGTAAATCGCGTCCGGTTTGTCTGCTCTAACCTTTGCTACAATAGGACCAAATTGTCGGTCACGAATTGAATACTCATATTCGTTAATAATCTCTATTCCAAAGTTAGCTGCTTCAGCTTTGAAACCTGCTGCAAGGGACTTTCCGAAGTCATTCTTAAGAGTGATGACTACTACACGTTTGAGCTGCAGAGTTTGTCCAATTAATAATGCTCCTGCACGTCCCTGAACCTCTCCCATGAAGGAAGTACGGAAAACATATTTACCGGCACGTGTGATTCCAGGATGTATTGCAAAGGCTGAAATATATGGAATTCCAGCGGCTTGAAACACTCCTGCTGCAGCACGGGTAGAACCTGAATAACTTCCGGATACTGCCACTTTGACACCATCCTTTTCGATCAAGCGGTTGGCAATCGGAACGGCTTCCTTAGGTGAAGCCTGATCATCATAGATTACCAGCTCGATCTGTTTACCATTGATACCGCCTGTTGCGTTTGCTTGTTTAACTGCGAGTTTAGCTCCGTTGAGAGCCGATTCCCCATCTGCTGCGGCAAAGCCTGTCAGGGGGACATTGAAGCCGACTTTAACTGTGTCTGCCCAGGTAATTCCAAAAAACATAAAAAGTGCCGGAATTAAAGAAAGAATATTTTTGAGTTTCATTTATACCTCTTGTATGGATAGAAATAATTTATTGAAAGGCCAATGTGTAGCCATGGTTTAAGTTGTAGTACTGTTGTATTTAGGTTTATGTGTCAGGTGCCTCCTTTAATTTAAGGTGATGAATGTCGAGTGTTTTAGACATCATTCTATGTTGAAATAATTC
>JABGPG010000255.1 GCA_018645085.1 Deltaproteobacteria bacterium | reverse complement strand
ATGGAACTTCTTGCTCCAGCCGGAAATTTAGATAAATTGAAAACAGCTGTTTTGTACGGCGCAAATGCAGTCTATCTGGCAGGTCAAAAATTCAGTTTGCGCGGTGCATCCGATAATTTTTCTGAGACAGAATTACTGGAAGGAGTCTTGTTTGCGCGTAAAAACAACTGCAAAACATATGTTACGCTGAATGCTTTTCTGCATGACCAGGAACTGAAAGAACTTCCGGAATATGTGAAGTTTCTGGAAAAGTGCGGTGTGGACGCGGTGATTGTTTCTGATCTGGGTGTGATGACTGTTGTTCAGCAGAATTCCGAATTAGCCGTGCATCTTTCAACACAGGCTTCCTGTTTAAATGTCCATTCCGCAAAGCTCTGGAAAAGTCTTGGTGCTAAAAGACTGGTTCTGGGACGTGAGGTTTCTCTCGAAGAAGCAGGGAAAATCCGCAAAGAAGCCGGAATTGAGGTTGAACTATTTATTCATGGTGCGATGTGTATGGCGTATTCCGGAAACTGCACCATCTCCAATTACACAGCAGGACGTGACAGTAATCGTGGTGGTTGCGTGCAAAGCTGCCGCTTTTCATATTCGGCAATTCCGGATTCTGCTGAATCAGCGGATGTGTCTCCGGAACTCCTTCCAAGTTCTTTAATGAGTTCGAAAGATTTGCGGGGAATGGACTTACTGCCTGAATTCATTAAAACCGGTGTAGACAGTATCAAAGTTGAAGGTCGGATGAAAAGTTCTCTTTACGCGGCAACGACCACCAGTGCCTACTCCCGTGCGCTTAAATGGTGTGATTCATCTTCTCAGCAAGAATGGCCACAGAAGTTAAAAGAGTTATCCACAATACTGGAAAAAATTCCACACAGAGGCTACACAGAAGGTTCTCTCAAAGTTAACGCTGATGCAGAGAGTATTTATCAGGGAGAGAGAAACAGTAGAAATTCATCTTATGAAATTGCCGGCACAGTCATGGAAGTAGAGCATGGAAAATCATTCACTCTCTTGACACAAAATTCATTTGAGCAAGGTAGAACGCTGGAAGTTTTAACTTTTGAGGGAAAGGTGATTGAGGTTTCCACGCATGAAATGCAGGACATCTCCCGTCTTCCGGTTTTAAAAGCAAAACCCAGCCGACTTCTACGATTTCCTTATCCTCAGCTTGATTCAGGTGCTTCGGAAGTTTCCAGCAGTTGCCGTATTGAACCCATGAATGTGGTGCGTTTGCAATACGTTTCAGCGGATCAGTAAATTAAAAAATTTACTTCAGCTCAAAGAAATACTCCACGGAAAAAGAAAAAGAAGAAGATAGACAGCAACGCGCCCACAGGGAGAGTTATGACCCATGACATGAATATCCCGCCGATTACCCGCAAATCCAAAGCTCCAATTCCTCTAGCCAGTCCTACACCAACAACTGCTCCAACGATAATATGAGTGGTTGAAACAGGAATTCCAGTTCGTGATGCTATCACAACTGTTGCGGCAGCAGCTAATTCTGCAGAGAATCCACGGGTGGGAACAAGTTCTGTGATTTTTGTGCCGATGGTTTGAATCACACGATAACCCAGCGTTGCCAGTCCGAGAATAATTCCGCAAGCACCCAAAATCAAAATCCAAAGAGGAAGCGCGGAATCCTGGGCCAGCTCACCTCCGCTTTGCACGATGCTGACAACTGCGGCCATGGGGCCGATTCCGTTTGCTACATCATTTGAACCATGAGCGAAAGCCATTGCGCAAGCAGTGAAGAGCATCATCACGCCGAAGATTCTCTCAATCTGAGTGAACTGGTCATGCACGCTTTCTGCTTCCTGCATTTTCAATCTGACAATCAAAAAACGTCCAAGTACAGCAACGAATCCTCCAAATAACACAGCAATTAAAAAACTTTCTGGAATATTTAATTCTATTTCAAGATGCTTGAGTCCCTTGAACAATGTGACAAGTGAAATGAGGAAGCCTACAAAAAATATATATAACGGAGCATAGCGCTGAGCATTACGAAACGGCGTGTCTGTGTCGAGAATAAAGCGCTGTATACTACGCATTATCAGAAACGAAAAGGTGCCTCCAACCATGGGAGAAACAACCCAACTTATAACAATGGTGCCGATTTTCGGCCAGTTTACTGCATCCATACCGATACCGACCATTGCAAATCCTACAATCGCACCGATGATACTGTGCGTTGTAGAAACGGGCCAGCCCATCCAACTGGCGACAGTCAGCCAGAGTGCAGCGGCAAGTAAAGCTGAGAGCATTCCCCAGACGAGAATTTCAGGATTTCCGAGAATTGGAGTTGGGTCAATGATACCTTTGCGGATAGTTTTGGTGACATTCCCTCCCGCAATAAAAGCACCAGCAAATTCGAAAATTGCAGCAATGATAATTGCCTGCTTGATGGTGATTGCTCCTGAACCAACAGAAGTACCCATTGCATTGGCAACATCATTGGCTCCAATCCCCCAAGTCATGTAAAGACCAAGCACTATTGCCAGTATAATAAAGACGGAACCGTACTCAACAAGCATGTAACTCCTTGGTTTTGTATAATAAAAAGCAGTGCATATTTTCAGTCTAATTATGTGCAATCATCAAACGTAAACGGCTACCTGTTTTCTTTGAATAATCTGCCAGATCACCGATCCATTCGAAAATCTCATACCAGAAAATAACATCTACAGGTTTCATTTTGTCTTCTACCTCAAACATTTTACGTACAAGCTCGTCCTCCAAATCATCTGCTTCAGTTTCCGCAATCGAAACCTGATCAATCATTTCCATTAATTTTTTTATTTCATGACGTCCAAATCCTGACTCAAGAACATCTCCAAATTCGCGTGAAAGACCCTGAGCCATATAACAAACACTTTGTGCTTTTTCGACAAACTGAATTACATCCTGACAAAGTTCTTCCGGCAGGCACATTCTTCTCAGGTTTAATAAATTTGCAATGTCCTGTGCCACATCCGCAATTGTATCCTGCATATCGAGCATTTCCAACAAATCACGACGATTTATCGGCATGAAAATATTTCGTGGGAGATGATTGCGGACTTCGTTTTTGATATTATCTGCTGCTTCTTCAGCAACTGTAATTTGTTGCTGAATTTCTTCGACCTTTGTAAAATTCTGCTCGTGGAGTGCTTCAAAAAATTCATTCAGCGGAGCAATACTTTCGATCACTTTATCCATGTGATCCCGCAGCGGTTTAAAAGGGGACTTGGCAAACATTGAACTGATATTGATCATAAAATCTCCTTATCTTACAATATGCGTGCTTGCAAAATGGTCAATCCCCATTTCCGCCGTTTGTTTGAAATCCACCGCTTTGCAGGAGTTGATCTTTGCGGGCTTCCTCCAAATCTGCTTTAATCATTTCTTCGATCATTTGCTGTAAATCACAAGTCGGCTGCCAACCCAGTTTTTCTCGGGCTTTACTGGCGTCACCAATCAACAAATCAACCTCGGTTGGGCGGAAATAAGCAGGATCAATTGAAACAAGGATATTTCCGTTTTTGACATCACGTCCTGTTTCATCAACTCCTCTTCCGGACCATTCGAGAGTGATGCCAACTTCTGCAAAAGCACGTTCGGTAAATTCCCTGATAGTAGTGGTTACTCCGGTAGCAAGTACAAAGTCTTCCGGTTCGTCCTGTTGCAGCATTCTCCACATACCTTCTACAAAATCGCTGGCATGCCCCCAGTCACGTTTTGCATCAAGGTTACCGAGATAGACCCTTTCCTGTGTGCCCATCGAGATTCTCGCGGCTGCACGGGTTATTTTTCTGGTGACAAATGTTTCACCTCTAACAGGCGACTCATGGTTGAAGAGGATACCGTTGCAGGCGTAAAGATTGTATGCTTCACGGTAATTGATCGTAATCCAGTAACCATAGAGTTTAGCAACTGCATAAGGTGAACGTGGATAAAACGGTGTTTTTTCGTTTTGTGGAACCTCCTGTACCATACCATAAAGTTCACTGGTAGAAGCCTGATAAAACTTAGTTTTTTCAACCATGTTCAACAGCCGGATTGCTTCTAAAATCCTCAATGTACCAAGTCCATCCGCATTTGCGGTATATTCCGGTGTTTCAAAAGAAACCTGAACGTGACTTTGAGCCGCCAGATTGTAAATCTCATCCGGCTGTACTTCCTGAATTATCCTGATCAGATTGGTGGAATCAGTTAAGTCACCGTGATGCAGAATAAAATTTCGCTTGTTAACGTGAGGATCCTGATACAAATGGTCAATACGTCCTGTATTAAAACTCGAGGAGCGTCTTTTTAGACCATGAACGATATAATCTTTTTTCAGCAATAGTTCTGCGAGATATGCTCCGTCCTGACCGGTAATTCCGGTGATAAATGCTACTTTTTTCATTTTTATTATTTCATTTTAATAATTTGTACTGAACCAGTAAAAAGTCTAAAGGTTATATTATTTTGTCATTAGCACTTTCGCGGGAATGACAACTATTTACGAAGCAGTTATGTTTGTGTCATTAAGACTGTGAACCAGCTGCTAGTTCTTCAGCATGAATATTTCTCAAAGCCTGTCCGACACGCTCCAAGCCAATTTTAAGCTCCTCCTCAGCAATATTCAGTGGTGGTAAAAACCGAAGCACACTCGGTCCTGCAATCAACACCAAAACGCCTTGTTGCTGACAGGCAGTGACCATAGCAGGTGCTTTGTTTTGCCAAGCTTTTGAAAGTACTGCTCCAATCATCATTCCACGTCCACGAATTGTTTCAAATAAACTCAGTTCATCATTGAGCGATTCGAGGTATTTTCTGATAAATGCTCCTTTTTTCAACACTCCTGCCAGCATTTCCGGAGTATTTATTTTCCTGAAAGCAGCACCGGCAACAGCGGTTACAATTGGATTACCTCCGAAAGTAGTTCCGTGGTCTCCTGGTTTAAAGCTTTGCGCTACTTTTTCTGTACAGAGCATGGCACCGATTGGAAGTCCCCCACCGAGCGCTTTGGCCATGGTAACGATATCCGGAATCAGTTTCTGCTCAGAACTTTCCGGGGTCTCTGTTGTTTCCGGAGACACTGCAGTTGCTGTTTCTTCCCACTGATAACCGAATAATTTTCCGGTACGTCCCATTCCACTTTGTATTTCATCAAAAATCAAGAGCGCATTATGTTGATCACAAAGTTTTCTTAAATGCATTAAAAATCCGGATTTTGCAGGATTAACTCCGCCTTCTCCCTGAACTGGTTCCACCATGACAGCGCAGGTGTTTGCTCCTATCATTGCTGTTGCTGCTTCAAAATCATTAAACGGACAGTAACGGAAACCTCCCGGAAGTGGCTCAAATCCCTGTTGATATTTAGGCTGAGCGGTGGCAGTTACGGTGGCGAGTGTACGTCCATGAAATGAGCCTTCAAAAGTAAGGATCTCCCTTTTTTCGGGTGCATAAAGCAGACTGGATGATTTTCGTGCCAGTTTAATTGCTGCCTCATTTGCCTCTGCCCCGGAGTTACAGAAAAAAACACGGTCAGCAAATGATGCATCCACCAGGTTTTCAGCAAGTTTTATGGCTGGTTCCGTTAAATACAAATTTGTAGTATGCCAAAGTTTTCCGGCTTGTTCGCTTAAGGCCTGCAGAAGTTCTGCATCCTGGTGTCCCAAACTGTTAACAGAAATTCCTGCGCCAAAATCTATGTACTCTTTACCGTCTCTGTCCCAGACTTTTGCTCCCTGACTTCTGCTTAAAATTAAGCTTGGTGCATAGGTTGGTAAAAACACGCGTTTCGCGGTTGCGAGCATTTCTGCAGTTGTGCGGTTTTCGTTTTGTGCTAATTCAGCTTTTTGAACACTCTGCGCCTCACTTCCAGTTGTATCAGCAGTTTTCGCAGTAGAAAATTTTTCAGAAACGGCATCTCCTAAATTCAGTAATCGTTCACGGTTTGCCATGCAGAACTCAACAAAACCCTGTTCACTGACTGCGAGTCTGATCATTCTCGGCAGAGCTTGATATAAACGTCGGAAAGCCGCCTGCATCACAGCTTCATTTTGCAAAGCATTTACAGGCAGTGGTCCGAGTTTTTCTTTGATCAGTTTTTGGATACGTGGTAGTTGATCTTCCAGCAGCATAGCGTTTCTGTTGTTCTCTTCTTTTACTTTTTCATCGGCACTGTGTAAATGCGTTGATGAAACGTTTTAGTCTTATCAAAATATGGTTTACATCTTAACTCATTATGAGCATTTATTCAATCCTGGCAAAGCATAAATCTGCTTAACTTCAACAAATTGAAACAATTCTCATCTTGCCTGTTAAATCAATAGTTTGCTAAAATAAATTGTGCAAAGATACTGATGATGATGATCCCGTAAAAAGTCATTATGACACCAATGTTTGTTATTCCCGCGAAAGCGGGAAT
>JABGPG010000188.1 GCA_018645085.1 Deltaproteobacteria bacterium | reverse complement strand
ATGCGGACGCTGAAATCTGGAACACACTTCCGCAATTGCGAATTCCTTTGGCCGGACAGGTAATTGCCAAACCACGCTGGCAAAATCATGCTATTGACATGGTGCAGGTTCGTGCAGTATTTAACGATGAAGAAATCAGTTTTCTACTGGAGTGGGACGATCCGTTTAAAGATACTACACACGATGCCGGTCAAGAAATTCACGAATTCGAAAATACATATGTGATGGCTGTTGATGAAATTCCACGTGAGCGAGAAGTTTTCAGAGATTCCGTCGCGCTGCAATTTCCGGTAAAACTCAAATCCGGCGCAAAAAAACCGCACTTTTTTCGCGGCGACAGCAGCAATCCTGTCAACTTGTGGATTTGGAAATCCGACCTTGATGACGCCGGTAGCAATCCCGTCGAAGATTCAAACGCAAACGGTTTCAAGAAGCCACTTAAAACACAGCCGGAAAAGGGGCAACAAGTTAAAGGCAAAGGGGTATGGAAAAACGGGCGTTGGCGGGTTGTCATGAAACGTCCACTCCAAACCGAGGACCTTAACGACACTCAGTTTGAAAAAGGTAAAATGATCCCGATGGCCCTTAATGCCTGGGATGGTTCAAACGGTGAGCATGGTATGATCATGTCTCTTTCGGCATGGAGTTTTCTTTATCTGGATGTACCTGCACCCGACAGTCTTTACTGGTATGCGCTTTTGGTTGTTGCAGTAAACGCGGGATTGCTGTTGCTTTTTATGCGTTACAGCAGATCCCGTTCCGAAAAGGATACAAGCAGTTGAACCAGCATTGGATACAAGGCGATTCATTCCAACATGACAACACAAATTTCTAAAAAATCATTTCTCAAACTGTTATTTCCTTTGTTGATTCTGGTTTTCGCTGGAGCAGCCTGGGGACAGGAACTGATTGAGCTTCCGGAATATCGTGCCTTTCCGTGGATAGGTAGCCGTGTGGCCGTTTGGATTGCCGCCGAAGTGCATTTAATGTTTGCGGCATTTGTACTGGGTGTACCGATGTTTGCAGTGATTGTCGAGTTGATCGGCGTGCTTACAAGTCAGGAACGCTACGATAAAATGGCCAGGGAGTTCACAAAACTGCTCGCAATCGCCATGTCCACAACCGCCATTTGGGGCGGGGTTTTACTCTTCCTGCTTTTGACACTTTATCCACGATTCATGAATTATCTCTCAGAGGTGTTCCTGCCAACTTTGTGGATCTATCCGATGTTGTTCTTCCTCGAAGCCTTCACACTCTATATTTATTATTACGGCTGGGAGCGCATGAGAACCGGTAAGAGCAAATGGTTTCATTTGTATCTCGGACTTCAACTCAATATAGTCGGTACAATTTTGTTGCTCGTGGCCAATGCCTGGGTAACATTCATGATGACTCCCGGAGGCGTTGACATGAAAACCGGTGCCTTGATGAATATCTGGGAAGTCATCGACAATTTTTCCTGGTGGCCTATCAACATACACCGTTTGATTGCTAATGTTACTTTTGGCGGGGCAATTGTCGGGGCTTATTCTGCCTTTAAGTTTTTGCACTCCAAAACAGATGAGGACAAGGCGCATTACGATTGGATGGGTTATGTTGGGAACATGATTGCTATTTGGTCATTTTTAGTACTGCCGTTTGCCGGATACTGGCTGATGCGCGAACTTTATCAGTATGACCAGACGATGGGCATTACGATGATGGGCGGTTTTCTTTCCTGGCTTTGGATAATTCAGGCAGTGCTTATTTCATCGCTTTTTCTGGCCAGCAATTATTATTTGTGGCTTGGTATGGAACGTATTGACGGCGGGGAACGATATCAAAAATATATTAAATATATGCTCAGCGTTTTGCTGTTGTGTGTCTGGGTATGGGCAACGCCGCACAGTCTTGTGGTAACACCGGAAGAAGTTACGCTGATGGGCGGAGTGCATCATCCTGTGATCGGAGTATTCGGTGTGATGTCTGCTAAGATGACCGCGGTTAACTTTATGATTTTAACTTCTGCGATTGGTTTCATGTTTTACCGCCGTGCTAACAAAGTCGCGACTGTGAGCTATGCACTGCAGCTTAACTTGCTGCAGGCGGGAATTTTTGCGGGGGTTGCTGCCTATGTTTTGTATTTGGGTATTGACGGCTATTTTGTGGAGCCAAGTATACGGGTGAATAAGTATTCGGTTTGGCAAGTGCTTGCAGTCTTGTTTGCAATCCTCTCAACAACAGTGATTGATCTTTTTCTCTTCAAGAATTCTGAATCTCTTGGAAAATTCCATTGGGGAAAAATGCCTCAACGTTCCCAATATATCCTGATATTTATTGCAGTTTCATTCACCTGGCTGATGGGACTGATGGGTTATGCCAGATCCGCAATCAGACAGCATTGGCACGTTTACAAAGTCATGGAAGATACTTCTGTAGACGCTTTTGCGCCGACACTTGGATTTGCCGCAAATGTGGTTTCGGTCTGTGTGCTGATCTTTTTAGGTTTGGTAATGTTTATTTTTTGGCTCGGATCACTGGCTGATCACAAAAAGGAAGATGCTTCACTAAGCCCGGAGCCAGCACAATGAACACCCTTAAAGTAATTCTTTTTACTTTTTTAGTAGTTGGCTTTTATAGCTTTTATGCCAACAGTATACCGCAAACTGAATCCCATCCACCAAAAAAAATCAGCCTTAACGCAAAACTCAGCGAAGATGAAATGATCGAGGCCGGTGAGCGGGTATATTCAACAAAGGGCACATGCGGAATTTGTCATGCGATAGGTCGTAAAGGTTCGCGTGGACCCGACCTCAATGGTGTCGGTTTGCGTGCCGCATCCCGAAAACCTGATGTTAGCGCAAAAACTTATTTACTGGAATCGCTGCTGAAACCTTCAGCATATTTGGTTGAAGATTATGCTCCGATGATGCCGCCTATGGCCGGTATTTTAACTCCCGGAGAAGTGATGGTTACTGTAGCGTATCTCCAGAGTTTGGGTGGAAAAGTCGATATTACACCGGAAGATGTGCGGTCAGTGATGCAGGTCAAAGCAAGCCAAGTTTCCGTGGTCCCAGAAGCAGTTTCTCCTGCATCTGTAATAGAAGAACCTGTTGTTAGTGCAACTGCGTCAGAATCGCTGGTCGGAGATCCGGAAAAAGGAAAAGCTGTTTATAACACACTTTGTATTGCATGTCACAATCCGGATCCAGCCCTGGCGGGAACGATTGGTCCGGAAATCAAAGGTGCTTCGCGAGATTTGCTGGAAGCCAGAATATTACGTGCAGAATATCCGCAAGCATATCAACCAAAACGGGATACTAAAATTATGCCGCCAATGGCTCATTTGGCCAACGATATTGAGAATTTGACGGAATTTTTAAAATAACTGATACAGAATTACTTATTATTATTTTAAGCTAAAAAAATTAGCGAAATTAGGGGATTATGTGCTGCGTTATTTCATAAGAGCTTACATGCAGTAATCCTTTCGAAAAAGTCATTATTCATAGATACAATGATCAAAAAGATAATCACACATATTTTATTCATCAACGCCTTGATAGTGCTGGTAGTTGTGTTGTTTCTGCAATATGCGGTAAAGCCGGAAATACCTCAAAGCGTTTTCTCGTTTTATATAATTGCGCTGGTGGTTGGTTTAATTTTGTTTGTAACTTCAACCACAAAAAATATGCAGGAGTTTTGGGCTCCTATCAAAACACTTTTAACCAATGAGCGGTTGTTCATCTTGCGTTGGTTGGTGATGTTGTCGATTCCGGCTGTGATTGCGGTATTTGCGGGATTTTCCTTGTTGCCTTCCAATCAGGCTCCGCTGGTATTACGCGTTATACATCCTGCTCCTCCTGGAGAAATAAATTTTGGTGGAAAAACTATAAATTTACGGATAGCTGTTAATCCCTACCGTGAATATGAAACAGCAGATCCGGAAAAGTTTGCGGAACATGTTGAATTGGGACGCAAAGTTTATTACGAGAATTGTCATTATTGTCACGGTGATTTTCTGGATGGCAAAGGTCCATTTGCTACTGCTCTTGATCCAAAACCCGCAAATTTTCAAGATGTAGGAACGATTGCTCAATTGCAGGAAACCTATGTTTTTTGGCGGGTTGCCAAAGGAGGTCCGGGTCTGCCGAATGAATCAATGCCGTGGCAAACAGCCATGCCGGCCTGGGAGGGCATACTTTCGGAAAATGATATTTGGGATGTCACCCTGTTTTTATATAAAGCGACTAATCATCCTCCCAGAACTTGGGAATGATGCAGTTTAAATTTTAGCCAAAAACACACTAAAACACACAAAATCGAATAAAAATGAAGCTATTATTTGTGTGTTCTTGTGGGATTTAGCAAATTTATATTTTGAGTTTTGATTTTATGAAGTGGATATTTTGCGGATTATTGGGATTGATGGTGTCAGCTTTCACAGGCATTGCTTTGGGAGAGTCGCAGGATTTTGCTGCTGGTAAAACAGTTTATGATGAAAACTGCGCCCATTGTCACGGTTATGAGGGTGACGGACAGGGTTATGCTTTTGAAAACGTATTTCCAAAACCACGTGATTTTACTTCCGGTATGTTTAAAATACGTACCACAGAGACCGGAGAAGAGCCTACACAAAAGGATCTTTTACAAATCATCAGCAGGGGGATGCCCGGGTCGACTATGCCGGAATGGGAATCGGTTCTGAATGAACAACAGCTTCATGCTGTTGCCGCTTACGTAGAACAGTTTTACAAAGCTGACGAAGAAACAGAGGAAGAGGAAGATACAGAGGAAAACACTGAAGATGAAGCAGATGAAGATGAAGAGGCAGACGAAGAGGAAGAGGAAGAGGCCGACGAAGAAGCAGATGAAGAGGATGACGAAGAGGATGACGAAGAGGATGAACCGGTTGTGCCGCTTGTTATTCCGAAAGCTCCGGGCTCATCACCGGAAAGCATTGCGCGTGGCAAAGAACTGACCCTCAAGGTGGAGTGTGATAAATGTCACGGAAAAGAAGGACGAGGTGACGGCCCTTCAGCAATGGAATTGAAGGATGACTGGAATCAGATTCCAATGCGCCCTGCTGATTGGACTGCACCCTGGCGTTTCCGTGGCGGAAATCGTGCGGAAGACATTTTTCGCACAGTACGTACTGGACTTAACGGAACACCGATGCCGTCCTTCGCTGAGGATCTCACTGTAGACGAAACATGGGACGTTGTGCATTACGTACGCTCTCTGGCTTCTGTTAACGAACCGGAGGTAAAACGGACGCTGGTTTCCAAAAAAGTTGAGGGAGTGCTTTCACTGGAAATGGAAAACGGACAGTGGGAAACCGCGCAGATATTTTATGTGCCTTTTTCCGGACAGGTGATACTCAAAGAACGTTTATTTCAGCCAACTGTGCATTCCCTGCGTTTCAGTTCAATTTACAATGAAACTGAAATCGCCTTCCGGATACAGTGGAACGATCCCACTTCAGAAGCACATAAAGAATTTGGCGGCGGTGACGAAATGATTTTGCAGTTTCCTGCCAAGTTTAAAGAAAGCGAACGAGCCCTACCACATTTTCTGATGGGACAACCTGGAAAATCGGTCAATTTGTGGCTTTGGAGCGATGCTTACGGAAAAGTAGTTGACGCAAAAGCATCCCGTCTGGGGGACTGGATGGTACGTGAAGATCGGCCTTTAGCTTCAATAATAAGTTACAAAAACGGTCAATACACTTTGATGATCAAACGAGAACGTGTAAATGAACAAAAAGGAAGTATCCAATTTTCTGCAGATAGGATAGTTGTCCCGTTGGCTTTTTCTGCAGTTGAAGGTTCCAGTGGAGAAGGAGGCAGCAAACGTGGTGTGACGACATGGTACAATTTGCTGCTCGAGCAACCTGTCGGAAACAATATTATCTATGTGCCGATCATCATTTTTCTGCTGATTCTGGGACTGGAAGTGTTGTTGATGGTCCGTACCAGACGTTCAAAAAACACTATTAGTTGAGTAGACGCAATGACTCAAAAGCAACGACTTCGCACAGGATATTCCGGTGAAACCAAATTTCTGCCTTATTTGATTGCAGTCAATCTGACACGTCGCTGCAATCTCAAATGCGAACATTGTTATTTAGACGCTGGTGCTAAAGATGAATCAATTACGGAAGAGTTGAGCACCTCAGAATTATGTAACTTGTTTAGCGAAATTGCAGAGAAGGCAGAGGGGACATTGATTGTGCTGACTGGTGGAGAACCTCTGCTGCGCCACGATATTGGTGAATTGGTTTCTGAGGGAAACTCACTGGGTCTGCGGATGGTACTAGGCACAAACGGTCTTGGACTTTCTGTAACAATCGCAAAGGAACTGAAAGCTTCCGGTTTGCAGGGAGTTGGAATCAGTTTGGATAATCTGTATCCGGAAGCACACGACAAATTCCGCGGAGTTCCCGGTGCTTGGGAAAAAACCTTAGCGGCGATTCGGGCTTGCCGTGCCTGTGGACTGCATGTGCAACTCCATACAACCGTAACTCACC
>JABGPG010000251.1 GCA_018645085.1 Deltaproteobacteria bacterium | reverse complement strand
AACGATTAAAATATAATCATAAAAATATTATAACGACTAAAATTTAAGCAAATACAAGAAATATATTTAGTTTTAAAACGGTTTATAAATTATAAAATTTTCTTATAAAACAGTGGATTATAGTTATTTTTTGAAAAATTAAACTCTTGGTATAATCCTTGAGAAAGTAAGTGCATGTAGAAGTTAAGTTGTTAATAACTCAAAAAGGAAGGATATGAAAAAAATAGAAGCGATTATCAAACCCTTTAAGCTTGATGAGGTAAAGCAGGGTCTGGCAGAAATCGGAACAGTCGGCATGACGGTTTCAGAGGTCAAAGGTTTTGGACACCAAAAAGGCCACACGGAATTGTATAGAGGCGCAGAGTATGAAGTAGACTTTATTCCGAAAGCGAAAATAGAAATTGTAGTTCCTGATGAGAAAGTCTCAGCGGTGTTGGAAACAATTGAGCAAAAAGCGAAAACCGGCAAAATCGGTGACGGCAAAATATTTGTTTATGACGTTGCTCAAACAATCAGAATCCGCACTGGTCAAACAGGAAACGACGCACTTTAATTTTTAACAAATATTTGCATTACACAAAGGAGATGAAATGGAATTTTCAGTAGAAATGAAATATGTACTGGACAGTTTTTGGTTACTGATCAGCGGATGCCTAGTCATGTGGATGGCGGCGGGATTTGCGATGCTGGAAGCAGGTTTGGTACGCAGTAAAAATACAACCGCTATCCTGACTAAAAACATAACCCTCTACTCGCTTGCATGTGTGGCTTATTATTATGTTGGTTACAATCTAATGTACGGTAGCGGAAATGATTTTGTCGGCAGTGGATTGATGATGTCAGGAACTTCCGCAGAGGGTCACAGTTTACTTTCGGATTTCTTTTTTCAGGTTGTTTTTGTAGCCACTGCTGCTTCGATAGTTTCAGGAACAGTTGCGGAGAGAATAAAATTTTGGCCCTTCATGGGATTCACTTTGGTTTTGACTGCAGTGATATATCCAATTCAGGGGCACTGGTCCTGGGGTGGAACGAGTCTGGGTGGAATGATTGACGGATTCAGCGATTTCGCTGGTTCGACAATAGTTCACTCAGTTGGCGGTTGGGCAGCACTTGCCGGAGTTTTGTTATTGGGTGCCAGAAAAGGAAAGTTTGGTGAGGACGGTTCGATTCACCCGATTCCAGGTTCGAATTTGCCATTAGCCACATTAGGCACTTTTGTGTTGTGGTTGGGCTGGTTTGGTTTCAACGGAGGTTCGCAGTTGGCATTAGGTTCAAAAGACGATGTGGACGCAGTTTCTGCGGTGATCGCAAATACCAATATTGCTGCCTGTGCAGGAGCTTTGGCGGCCATGTTGCTGGCTCAACTTTTATACAAAAAGGTGGATTTGACTATGGTTCTCAACGGTGCACTATCCGGACTGGTAGCCATCACAGCTGGACCGGATTATCCAAGTATGAATTTAGCAATCCTGATCGGAGCTATTGGCGGTATATTGGTAGTATTTGCAATTCCGATGTTTGATAAACTCAAAATAGACGATCCAGTCGGAGCCTTATCGGTGCATCTGGTGAATGGAATTTGGGGTACTTTGGCAGTAGGAATATTCAATCCGGACGTAGCCTTATTTGCTCAAATCAAAGGCATAGTTGTAATTGGCGCATTTACATTTTTCAGCAGTCTGGCGGTCTGGGGCGTGCTTAAATATACCGTCGGTATCCGTGTATCTGAAGAAGACGAATATAATGGCGTCGATGTGAGCGAATTCGGCCTGCATGCTTATCCGGAATTTGTGGAGAGACAAGGCGCATAGCTGAGTTAATTATCGGGAATTTATTCGCTTAGGGAGAATATTTTGGTTTTTTACAGCATTGCCAGCAAAACTCCTGCTGCGACCGCGGAGCCGATAACTCCTGAAACATTTGGTCCCATGGCGTGCATTAGTAGATGGTTTTGCGAGTTGGCTTCGAGTCCGACTTGATTTACTACACGCGCTGCCATGGGAACCGCAGAAACCCCAGCGGCGCCGATCAGAGGATTGATTGGTGAGGAGGACAGCTTATTCATCAGCTTGGCCATTAAAACACCGGTTGCCGTGCCTACCGAAAACGCGATCATGCCCAGAATGAGAATCCCCACCGTTTCGAGATTGAGAAATTCTCCGGCCGCTAATTTACTGCCGATACTCAGGCCGAGAAAAATAGTCACAGTATTGATCAGCGATTTTTGAATAGTGTCAGAAAGTCGATTGACCACACCACATTCTTTTGCCAAATTTCCAAACATGAACATGCCTATCAACGGAGCTGCGGAAGGCAGCAGCAGGGCACAGAGACCCAACGCAACCATGGGGAATAAAATTTTCTCACGCGTGGAAACATAACGCAACTGAGTCATTTCAATCTCACGTTCTTTTTGTGATGTCAGCAGACGCATGATCGGCGGTTGAATGATCGGCACCAGCGCCATATAGGAATAGGCCGCGATCGCGATCGAGCCAAGTAGACGAGGAGACAATTGGCTGGAAAGAAAAATTGCTGTAGGTCCGTCTGCTCCACCAATGATACCGATGGAAGCAGCATCCCGGAGAGAGAAATCAATGCCCGGAATGTTGTTCAAAGCAAGTGCACCTAATAATGTACCGAAAATTCCGAACTGTGCGGCACCGCCGAGTAAAGCGGTTTTTGGATTTGCCAGCATTGGACCGAAATCCGTCATCGCACCCACGCCCATAAAAATTATCAACGGGAAAATTCCGGTGGTGATACCAAATTCGTAAACATAATACAAGAGTCCGCCAGGTTCCGAAAGTCCGGCTAAGGGGATATTGGACAACACCGCACCGAAGCCTATCGGCACCAGCAGCAATGGTTCAAACTGACGCCGAATTCCTAAATACAGCAGGCTTAGCCCAACACCAATCATGATCAAACGTCCAAAACCTTCTGACCAATCCAAACCTTGTCCGCGTAAGAGCGCGGCCAGTCCGGTAGAATTGTAAAGGTTGAGCAACATTTCATAAAAAGCCGGCAATGCCACGACCGACCCACCTCTCTCCACTTCCTCTACAATCACAGGAGCAATCCGGAGAATCCCCACTGTTTCACCGGCACCATAATGTTTGAGGTTTCGTAATCGCCAAAACACCAGCTGTCCTGAAACCCCTGCACGAAACTTAAATTTGGCACCTTTTGAATCCTTGAGTACCGCCAAAGTATCACCGGCATAAACCCACTGATCAATTTTCGCATCGACACGAATAACACGTGCATCAGTCGGCATTACGATATTGATTTGTTCGTCACTGGATTGAGCAAATACAGTTCCGGAAAGCCCTAAAAAAAACAAAAGCGCAAAAATCCGTACCTGCATTTTCATTAAATTTTGTAGAGCAGATGAATGGAATAGCTCCATATTTTTAGAGTTTTGCATCGTCTCAAGCGCTTAGTGTGATTAAGGCATCTCCAGTTTGCACTGTATTTCCGGCTTGTACATGAACTGCTTGTACAACTCCGGCTTGTGGAGATTTGACTTCGGATTCCATTTTCATAGCTTCCATCACCAACAGTGTTTGCTCTTTGACAATGGTCTCACCGACCGCTACTTCCAGGCGTACGATGTTTCCGGGTGTGGGTGCAGGAATGTCGATTCCGGAAATCTGCGGAGCCGCGGGAGTGGACTCTGGGGCATTTCCGGAAACAACCGGTGCAGCTACATTTCCACCGGCATTGACTTGAACTTGATAGGCTCTGCCGTCAACAGTGATGGTGTAATCTCTTGGCCCGGAAAAGGATGCTGCACTTCCGGAAAGAGCAGGCGCAGTTGATTTTCCAGCAGGTGGAACTTCTTTTGCGACTTCGTCCGATTTTTTCCGGATTGAAGTTTTGGCATTACCTAAAAGAAAATCAATACCTTTAGTTTCACAACTTGAAGCAATGAAGAGATTTTCCTCAGTTTCAGGCAGCTTGTGTTTTTTAAGTTCTGCTGCTGCTTTTGGGGTTCCGGGTTCCAGCAGGTCTAGCGGATCATCTTTGAAAACGGGTTTATCCAACTGTTCCGCCGCTAGTTTTACAATTTCCGGATCCGGCTCAACCGGTGTTTGGCCAAAATAACCCAGTACCATATTTCCGTATGATGGATTTATTTTTTTCCATTTGCCAAGGGTCACATTGAGATAGGCTTGTTGAAAATAAAACTGTGAAACAGGCGTGACCGACGCTCCAAAACCTCCCAGTCGTACAACTTCCGACATTTCCTTGATGACTTCTGGAAAAAGGTGCAAAGTCCCGGTATCACGCATCATCATCGTATTGGCGGTCAACGCGCCTCCGGGCATTGGAGAAAACGGAATCAACGGTGAAACCATTCTTGATTCCGGTGGAAAAAAATAATCTTTGAAACTTTCAGCAAAGATTTCTTCCACTTTAATAATTTTGTCCGGATCAATGTCCAGAGTGTAATCTGTGCCTTTGAGAGCATGCCACATAGTGAGGATATCAGGCTGTCCGGTTCCGCCGCTTACTGGACTCATCGCCAGATCAATCCGGTCAATTCCGCCTTCAATCGCACCCATGTACTGGCTGACCGCCGCACCAGCGGTATCGTGTGTATGCAAGTGCAGAATCGTTCCTTCCGGCACCATTTTGCGTGCTCCTTTGATAGTCTCGTGAACTTTCCTGGGATTCGCCGTTCCGCTGGCGTCTTTGAAACAGATCGAATCAAAAGGCACATCCGAGTCCAGAATATTACGCAGGGTTTTCAAATAATATTCTGTATCATGCGCGCCTTCGCAGCCGGGAGGTAAATCCATCATGGCAATCACGATCTGATGCTGCAGACCATGGTTTGTGATGCATTCTCCGGAATATTTGAGATTGCGTAAATCGTTCAATGCGTCAAAGTTGCGGATAGTTGTGATACCGTGTTTTTTGAACATTTTAGCGTGCAGATCAATCATGTCCCGCGGCTGTTGACTGAGCGCCACCACGTTTATTCCGCGTGCGAGTGTCTGCAAATTCGCGTCCGGACCAACCGTTTTTCGAAACTCGTCCATCATGTCAAAGGCGGATTCGTTACAATAGAAAAACAGACTTTGAAAACGCGCTCCTCCGCCTGCTTCAAAGTAGGTGGTTCCTGCCTCAACCGCTGCTTCTAAAGGCGCTATAAAATCTTTGGTTGCGACTCGTGCACCGAAAACGGACTGAAAGCCGTCACGGAAAGATGTGTCCATAAACTCAATACGTTTCCTGGCCATGATGTTTTTCCTCTGAGATTTAATTTCAGCTAATGAAATATATTATTTAAGTAGTTTTTTTATCTGCTTCGAAAGCAGTAATTGCTGCAGCAAAAACTTCAACCGGAACTGCGGACTTTGCTTGCTGTGTTGCAGGAGTAGTGTTGGATTTTCGACGTGCTTTTTGGGCTTGTTGTTCAAGCGCAGTGGCGTTGCGGTTGAGATGTTTTACCCATTCAATACAGGCAATCATCAGCATTAAAAATAACATGACTGTCGCCATACCGACACCCATTAGCTTGAGTCCTTCCCACAACATATGTCAATCTAAGCTGATAAATGAAAATTTAGACCTGAGCTGATCAAGTCTATACGTCTAAGTATTTTGAATTCGGCGGAAATCCGCTTTCACGAAAATGCTACTCTTTTTTTTAAGTAAGATCAAGGAAACTATGCTATTGACACAAAAGCAGATTGAATTATTTGAACAGGATGGATATTTAATTTTGGAGAACTTTGTCAGTCTGGAGGCCTGTGAAACACTGCGTGTCCGTGCCGCTGAAATTGTGGAAGACTTCGAACCTGCTGAATCAGTTTCCATTTTTACCACCAATGAGCAAACTCGACATTCTGACGAATATTTTATGGAATCGGGTGATAAAGTACGTTGTTTTTTTGAGGAAGAATCCTTTGGCGAAAATGGAAAACTTCTTCAGGCGAAAAAGCTTTCCATCAATAAAATTGGTCACGCTATGCATGACCTGGATCCGGTTTTTGAAAAATTTTCCAGAACACCTGAGTTAGCAGAAATCGCAAATGATATAGGATTTGAAGATCCGAGAATTTTGCAGTCCATGTTCATTTTCAAACAACCGAAGATCGGCGGGGAAGTCAACTGTCATCAGGACTCAACTTTCCTTTATACTGAGCCTTTGAGCGTGAAAGGTTTCTGGTTTGCTTTGGAAGACTCTACTCAGGAAAACGGTTGTTTGTGGGCCATTCCAGGCGGTCACAAAAGTCCGTTAAAATCACGTTTTTTCCGCAGTGAAAGTGGTGACGGCACCGAAATGGAGGTCTTTGATGATTCAGCCTGGGAGACTTCCAAACTGGTTCCCCTGGAAGCAAAAGCCGGAACAATGGTGGTGCTTCACGGACTGTTGCCCCACATGAGTTACGCCAACCGTTCCGCCCGTACAAGGCATGCTTATACAATGCATCTTATTGAAGGTACTGCAAATTATCCGCAGTGGAACTGGCTGCAGCGCCCTCCGGAAATGCCCTTACGTGGATTTTAA
>JABGPG010000248.1:2250-6544 GCA_018645085.1 Deltaproteobacteria bacterium | reverse complement strand
CAAGAATATTCTTTACGGGCTTTTGTAGCACATGTGGTGGGCGCGGACAGGATTGAACTGCCGACTTCCTGCGTGTGAGGCAGGCGCTCTCCCACTGAGCTACGCACCCTGAATTTTTCAGCTATTTCTGAAGAAGTAATGTAGGGGAATGAAAAGGTTTCCCGGAGAAAACCTTTATCAAAAGTGCCAGGAAAGATGGCGGGGTCGACCGGACTTGAACCGGCGGCCTCCTGCGTGACAGGCAGGCGTTCTAACCAACTGAACTACGACCCCGGTATCCGGGGAAAATGGTGGGCGATACAAGGTTCGAACTTGTGACCTACGGCTTGTAAGGCCGTTGCTCTCCCAGCTGAGCTAATCGCCCAACTAAACTCATAATCTTATAGAATGGTGATAAGGAGTGCAAGTTGTTTTTTAATTTAGCAGGAATTATTTTAATTTGTCCAGACTTGATTACCTCTTAAAAGATCTTCCAGATCTCCAACACCTTTCTTCTCAATTTGTGTTTTTATTTGTTGTTCGATTTTCACTTCATAAGGAGTATTCTCTACTTGACGTAAAACTCCCATCGGTACCGGAAAATCAGGATAATCAAAGCCGCTCAATAAATTCGCGAGAGTACTGTCCTCACAATATTGGTCATGCACCAGTAATTCTTTTTCATTAACTCCTTCATCTAAATTAACGATGACTGGTTTCAAGCCTCTTAAACGAATGCCCTTCTTCTGCTCTTTTCCGAAGGTTAATATTTCTCCATGTTTCAGTCGCAAAATACGATCATCCCTTGCAGAGCGGTCTTTAACCGCTGAAAAAGCACCATCATTAAAAATATTACAATTCTGATAGATTTCCACAAAGGAAGTCCCCTTGTGTTTTGCTGCGGCTTTAATGGTTTCCTGCATGCCTTTTGCGTCCACGTCAAAGGTTCGTGCAATAAAAGTCGCACCTGCTGAGAGGGCAAACAGCATCGGATTTAGCGGCATATCCGGTGATCCAAAGGGAGTGCTTTTCGTCACCTTTCCCTGTTCAGAAGTCGGAGAATATTGACCTTTAGTCAGACCGTAAATTCGATTATTGAATAACAAAACATTTACGTCAATGTTACGTCGCAGCATGTGCAACAACTGATTTCCGCCGATACTCAGTCCGTCTCCGTCACCGGTAACAATCCAAACAGAAAGTTCCGGACGCGCAACTTTAAGTCCGGTAGCGAATGCAGGTGCACGGCCGTGAATGGTATGCATTCCATAGGTGTCCATATAATATGGAAAACGGCTGGAACAGCCAATGCCTGAAACAAAAACAATGTTCTCTTTTGGAATATCGAGTTCCGGCATTACTTTTTGAATATTGGCCAAAATAGAATAATCACCACAGCCCGGACACCAGCGTACGGTTTGCTTGGAAACAAAATCCGCCTTAGTGAGTGGCACTGAACTGATTGGCTTGACAGGAATATTCATAGAAATTTCTACTCAAAAATAGCATTAAAAATAAATTACGATTCTCTGCAAGGAATTGTTTTTCCGCTTTCACCAAGTATTTCAAGAACTCGATTGCGGATTTCCGAAATTAAAAACGGACGTCCCTGCAGTTTCGAAAAAGAAATTGTATCCACCAGATATTCCGCACGTAGTAAGCGAGACAATTGTCCTAAGTTCATTTCAGGTACAAGCACTTTTTCAAAGTTGCGGAGAGTCTGACCTAATTCTTGCTGAAACGGAAACAGATGACGTAAATGCAGCATTGAAACCGCATGTCCCTCTACTTGAAGTTCTTCGATCGCAGAGAACGCAGGCCCAAAGACACTACCCCAAGTGAGCACCAACAATTCATTTTTTTCAGCCCCGATTATTTCCAGAGGCGGTAAATCCTGAACGATACGTTTTATTTTTTGATCACGCAGCAAAACCATTTTTTCATGATTTTCCGGTTCATAATTAATTTCTCCGCTTTCGCTATCTTTTTCCAAACCGCCAATACGATGTTCCAGACCAGGTGTTCCCGGCACAGCCCAATTACGCGCAAGGGTTTGTTGATTTCTGTGATAGGGCGAAAAATTTTCTGGATCAGTATGAAAGACCGGGGTAAGGTCCGGTAGTTGATCTACATCAGGAATCTTCCATGGTTCGGACGCATTTGCCAAACCTCCATCACTGAGCACAATCACTGGAGTCATATATTTCAAGGCAATGCGGAAGGCTTCCAGCACCATGAAAAAGCAATCTCCCGGAGTGGCTGGTGCGAGTATCGGAACCGGTGCTTCTCCGTGACGACCGTACATTGCGGCCAGTAAATCAGTTTGTTCCGCTTTAGTCGGCAAACCGGTTGAAGGACCACCGCGCTGTACATTCAATAAAACCACAGGCAGTTCGGTCATGACCGCATAACCTAGTGCTTCACTTTTCAAATCTAATCCAGGACCGCTCGTTCCTGTTACTGCTAAAACACCGCCAAAAGCAGAACCGATACTGGAAGACATGGCCGCGATTTCATCTTCAGCCTGTATAGTTTTGATGTTAAAATTTTTGTACTGTGCCAACTCATGAAGAATGTCGGATGCAGGCGTAATCGGATAACTCGAATAAAGCAAAGAAAGTCCGGAACGGTTGGAAGCAGCTACGCAGCCAAGTGCAAGTGCCTGATTTCCGGTGATTTGCCGATACTCTCCGGATGGTAAAACCGCAGAAGGAACATGATAACGCTCCTGAAATAACTCAATAGTAATCGCGTAGTTGTATCCCGCCTGCAGTGCCAGTGTGTTGGCTTTTGCAACGTCAGCTTTGTTTTTGAATTTTGCAGAGATCCAATCCTGAGTCTGCTGCAATGAACGCACAAACAACCAGTCAACTACTCCAAGCGCAAAAAAGTTTTTGCTGCGTGAACCGTCTCGATGGGATAGTCCGGTTTCTTCAACAGCTTTTAGGGTGAGTTTTGTAATCGGAATTTGCACAACCCGAAAATCATTCAACTCTCCTGACTCCAAAGGATTCTCTTTATACTCCGCTTTTCGCAAATCATTTTCCGCAAAACTGTCAGAGTTGACAATCAGGATTCCGCCTTTTTCCAAATCACTCAGATTTGCTTTAAGCGCTGCAGGATTCATGGCAACTAAAACACCAAGACAATCTGCTGTGGTATAGATTTCATTGCTGGAAAAACTCAGATCAAAACTGGAGACTCCGGCCAATGTTCCTGCAGGTGCTCTAATTTCCGCTGGATAATCAGGAAAAGTAATAACATCATTTCCCGCAATGACTGAGGTTGTAGAAAACCGGGTTCCGGTCAACTGCATACCGTCTCCGGAATCTCCGGCAAAACGGATGGTCGCTTTCTCTAGTTCTGTTTTGGGGAAGTTTTCTTGAGAAGTTGGTGTTTTTAAAGGGGTATTTGCCTTCACTGAAGACATTTGCTGTCCTGAAAATTAAGGTGAATCAAGTGGTGAAATCTCTTGTAGAAGATTGTCTTACAATTGTAACAGTAAAAATCAGCAACTGCAAACGGGAAGCTGGATGGTTTTATAAATATTTATGCATTAGGACTTGTTTATCATCTCGAAGGAAGAGAGAGATCTTAAAAAAAATTAGTGCTTTACATAAAATAGATTTCTCGCTTTGCTAGAAATGACATGTATTTATGACTTTTTAGAGAAGCGAATTTATTCAAACTGAACCAATTTGTGGGTGACTGCGAATCGCACTAGCATGGTCATGTCGCTTGCATCAAGTTTGACCATCATGTTCTGGCGGTGAGCTTCAACAGTTCTGTGGCTGATTTTCAAATCAAACGCGATTTCTTTAGTACTTGATCCATTAACCATCAACTGCAGAATTTCTTTTTCACGCGGAGTCAATGAATTGCTGAGTATTTGTCTTGCTTCAGACAACTCTATTTCCGCTTGTTTACGTGCGGAGATATCACGCATGGTCAAAACCGCGCCGATTATTTCATCTTGTTCATTACGGATTGGAGCAGCACTAAAATCAATCACGATTCTCTTGCCGTTGGCATTAATCAAAATAGGTTCATCATCGACAAGACACGAAACTGTTTCCCCATCCAGTGCCTGATCTATGAGATCCGGAATAATGGGATAAATTCCTGATTCCTCGATCTTCAATAACCCCAGCAAATCCTTATTTATCAGCTCAGCTTCACTCAAACCGGTCAGCGTTTCAGCAACAGGGCTCATTGAAGTTAAAAGTCCGTCAATCCCAACAGTAATCACTCCGTCACCGATGCTGCGCAGCAGAGTATCAAGCCATCTTTCATGCTCACGAACACGTTTTTCCAT
>JABGPG010000248.1:0-2150 GCA_018645085.1 Deltaproteobacteria bacterium | reverse complement strand
GAAAGCGTACTTTAAGGCATTTGAGGTCAACTCATTAAGAATCAGCGCACATGGAATGGCCCTGTTTATTTCCAGTAAAACTGCTTCCAGTTCAAAAGAGAGCCGCACATTCACGGCACTGGTCTGGTAGGATTGGAATATTTCTGTTACTAAATCTCTAACATAATGCTGAAAATTAATTTGTGCAAGATTTTCCGATTGGTAAATTTTTTCATGAATCAAGGCCATCGACTGAATTCTGTGTTGACTTTCACGTATTAAGGCCAAGCGTTCAGGATCATCGGTGCTGTTACCCTGCAAAGTAAAGAGACTTGAAATAACCTGCAGATTATTTTTTACACGATGGTGAACCTCCTGCAGTAAAATCTCTTTTTCTGCTAGAGAATCACGGAGATCATTTTCGATGATTTTACGTTCAGAGACATCACGCAGAATCGCGGTGTAAATTTTTTCACCTTCAATTTCCAGTTGAGAAATATTTGCTTCTGCACTGAAAACAGAACCGTCTTTTCGTTGTCCTAATATTTCTGAACGTTCAAGCATGCGGCGTGATGTTTGTCCTGATTCACCGAAATTTTTGATGTGTTTAGAATGAGAGGCACGAAAGCCATCAGGCATCAGCAAGTCTAAAGATTTACCCAAAACTTCATCTGCACTGTAAGAGAAAATTTTCTCTGCACCTTGATTAAACATCAAGATCTGCTGATTTGAATTAACCGAAATAATGGCATCTTCAGCAGTTTCCATAATTCCGGACAGCCGGGACTGGGACATGACCAGTTCAGCTGTGCGCTGCTTGATTTGTTCTTCGAGACTGGTACGATAGTCCCAAAGTTCTTCCTCCATTTTACGGAATCTGGTGATATCAAGACCAGTAACAGTATAATTGATTGTGCTACCGCTATCGTCACGTAAAGATGCAACTGTAAAAGAAATAAGCCTTTCACAGCCATTTTGCATCTGCCAGTTATCTTCATACGTTGTCCTGTAAGGCGGCTCTTTCGCTTCCTCAAGCAGGCTTCTGATTAGATTGTGTACTTTTGATTTGAATAATAATTTGAGGAAATATTTGCCTTCTGCTTCTTTGCTGGAATAACCCATCGTTTCCCGGCAAACACGATTTATCAGTATTATTTTGCCTGTTGTGGAAAGGATGAGAAAAAGCGTGTCAATAGTATCAAAAAACTCCGGAGCGTCTTCAGGCGGTAATCCCTTTAACATGCTGGATGACTTCATGACATTTTTTTGTTTACAGTTCTCTGGGATTTGTAACGGTTCAAATTACGGAAGCTGTATTATAAAACACTAATTGCTTTTTATAAAAGGGAAAGTTAGCTGTTGGGTAAGAAAAAACTGATTCAGTTACAGCAAACACTGACATTTTTAACTGCTCTGCAGTCATTTGATAAAATGCTGACCTTCGTTTTTTAAACACAAGACAGGGCAGTTTGCATAACGGGTTACCTTTTCCGTGATACTGCCCTTCATACTGTACGCAAGCCCTTTGTAGCCATGACTGCTCATGACAATCAAATCAACTACTTTATTCTTGGTGTAGTTGATTATCTCTGAAACAACTTCTCCTTCCAGAACGACCAAATTGAATTCACTTCCAGGTGAGTCTTCACTCTCAAGGAAGTTTTTTAGATTTTTTTGTCCTTCACAATTTCCGGAATATTCAGACTTAACTGCAGTAGTTTTTGCTATTGTTTGCTCTGCCTGCTTTGCTACATACAGCAAAGTAACTCTGGCACCAAATTCTGTTGCCAGACGAGCAGCATATCTCAAAGATATCTTAGAATGGACCGAGCAGTCTGTGGGAACGAGGATCGTCTTCAACTGCAGCATTAATAATTCTCTTGCTAGGTTATTTTATGTTCCAGAAGAAAATAACTGCTGGAAAAATTTACAAATGAACGCCAATCATAATATTCACTGAAGATTAAAAACATCCGTAAATTTACTTAGAACTTGAACAAAAGCATGTTTAAAAAGGGTTCTTTTAGGTATTTTAAGTCTTAAAACAGGGTGGTTTTGCTGTGGCAAACTGGCTTGACAAAATGCTTAATTTTGTAGAAAATCTAACAAAGGGGGGGGGATAGATGAAGAACTAACTTTATTTTGGTTCAACCGTTGTTCCAATTGAAAAT
>JABGPG010000244.1:5156-6591 GCA_018645085.1 Deltaproteobacteria bacterium | reverse complement strand
ATTTTATGCAAATTATAATTTTGACTCGGACAAAGGACGATAGTAACTGACAGCTCTGGTGGCTCCAAGCAACAACAGCAAGTTTAAAGCAACCGAAATCCAGGCAGCGGTAGAGTAATCTCCATTAAAGCTTTCCGACATGCCAAATAGGGCAGGACCAATTGCGCTGGCAAAGACCTGAGCTCCCATAAACGCGCCGCTGATTGCGCCAAGATGTTTACGACCGTAAAATCTCGGCCAGGCCACTACAGTAAGACATCCCCAGACTCCGCCCTGAACTCCAAATCCGACAACTAACATAAGTCTGTACCAGATCGATTCTAAATTGAGTATGCCTAGACTGCCGACAGCAAGCCCGACAAGCAGGATCATCAGCAGATACTTCAGCGGCATCCGATCACTGGCCCAACCTGCGATGAAGTGGCTGATTACACTGATTACTGACATAGGAAGAAAAAGTTCATACGCTTCCATTCTTGAAAGTCCGGCTAATGCTCCGATTGAACTGATATGAAAAGTGAGGCCGGTGACGATCAAAGCCGCTGAGCATAAACCAAGACAGAATATCCAGAAATTATAGGTTCGCAAGGCTTCTTTAAGCGTTACTTCAGGCTCTACTGGCAGGTTTGCTGTTTCCACAGGTGATATTATTTTACCATCCATCAGTAAGCCGCAGTCTTCCGGATTGTCACGAAAAAACAACCAGCCTACAAAGGCCATTCCGAAGCCGAAAATGATTGCCATCCGCACCATACTGCCGGAATTACCGTAATCCTCGATGAAGATATTCATGAACAACGGAGCGCCTGAAAAGCTGAAGGCTACGAAAATTCCACTGATTCCGCTGACAAGACCTCTTCTGCGCTCAAACCACTTAGCTAAGGTGTTACGGCTCACCATAGCCATGATTCCTTGTCCGAATTGTCTCAACAGTAGAAAGATCACCGTCATGACAAAAAGCTCACTGCTTAAGTTTGAAAGCCCAGGAAAGATTGACTGCAGAAGTTGAATCAGCGTTGATGCTTGAGAAAAGAGGAGTAACGAAAATCCCAGTCCAATACCCGCAAAAACTATCATGATCCGTGCACCTAAAAGATCATAATAGCGTCCTGCAAGCGGGAGTAGCAGACTACTGAGGATTGTTCCTGTCATGTAGGCCATACTGATCTGCATACGGCTGAGGTGAGTGCTTTGAATCAGAAAATCTGTGTAAACTCCAACACCCATCGTCTGACCAGGGATGCTGGACATGATGCCAAAAGTTGTGACAACAACAATGACCCATCCATAAAAAATAGGAAAACGGGAAGGTACAAAAGGAAAGTTAGTCTTGAAGACAGTTGAAATTTTCATTTGGTCTTAGAGAAGGTTTCGAAAAAAAATAAAATAAACACAGTTATTTCGGCAGTCGGTAGAAATGATAATATATTTGATG
>JABGPG010000244.1:0-5056 GCA_018645085.1 Deltaproteobacteria bacterium | reverse complement strand
GTCCGCCAGGAAGCAGAAATCCGTAAAAAAGCAGAGGATGTCATCTCTTTCCTGAATATGCGTCACATGTCAGATGAACTGGCGGGTAATCTTTCTGGAGGCCAGAAGAAACTGCTTGAACTAGGTCGAACAATGATGGTTGATCCCAAGGTAGTGGTGCTGGATGAGGTAGGTGCAGGCGTTAACAGATCACTGCTGAGAGAAGTTGGTGATGCGATTCTGAGTATGAACCGTGACCGCGGTTATACGTTTTGCATGATCGAACATGATATGGATTTCATCAGCAGGCTTTGTTCTCCTGTCGTAGTGATGGCTGAAGGAAAAATACTAGCTCAGGGTAGCGCAGAGGAAATTAAGTCCAATGAGGACGTTATAGAAGCTTATTTAGGGACTGGACTGAAAAATAAAGGGGAGGTGCTGCAGGGATGAGTTATTTGATTGGTGAAAAATTAACCGGAGGATATGGTGGGCCGGATATCATCAAAGACTGTACGCTTTCAGTTGATAAAGGCGAAATTGCGGTGGTGGTGGGGCCTAACGGTGCCGGTAAATCTACGGCGATGAAAGCTCTGCTGGGAATGCTGAAGCTGAATGGCGGCTCCGTAAAACTTGACGGACAGGATATTACCAGCATGTCACCTCAGCAAAGAGTTGCTAAAGGCATGGCCTTTGTTCCGCAAAATAAAAATGTCTTTGTTTCAATGACAGTTGAGGAAAATCTTGAAATGGGCGCTTTTTTACGTCGAGACGATATCACTGAAACGATGGAGCAGATTTACGACCTCTTTCCAATCCTGAAAACAAAGCGCAGACAAGTTGCCGGGGAACTCTCAGGAGGGCAGCGGCAGCAGGTTGCAGTTGGACGTGCTCTGATGACAAAACCAACTGTACTGATGCTGGATGAACCGACTGCCGGAGTTTCACCAATTGTGATGGATGAGCTGTTTGACCGGATCATTGAAATAAAACGTAGCGGAATCGCGATTCTGATGGTTGAACAAAATGCGCGTCAAGCCTTGAACATTGCAGATATCGGCTTCGTGCTGGTGACAGGCGAAAATCGTTTTACCGACAGCGGAGATGCTCTGCTGGCGAATGAAGAAGTCCGCAAAACATTTTTGGGAGGCTGAATTTGGATTATTCTACTGACTTATTAAATGCACTTGTGCTGATTACAAATTATGTTTTGATACCGTCTATTTCCTATGGATCTCAGTTGGCGTTGGGAGCAGTAGGGGTTACGCTGGTTTTCGGAATTCTGCGTTTCGCGAATTTTGCACATGGTGAGGTAATGTCATTTGGTACAATGGCCACTATTTTCATCACCTGGTGGTTTCAGTCAATGGGAATTTCCATGGGTGCTTTGCCTACAGCACTGCTGGCATTGCCTTTTGCAATCCTGATTACAGCATTGCTTGTGGTGGCAATCGATAAATCTATTTTTAGTTTTTACCGCATAAACAAAAGCCGGCCTGTGACTTTTGTGGTCGCATCGGTTGGTGTGATGTTCATGCTGAACGGCTTAGTCCGGATTCTGATTGGAACTGATGAAATAATATTTCGGGACGGTCAAAAATTTCTGATAAAAGCTGGTGCTTTCAAAAAAATGACAGGACTGAGTGAGGGTCTGGCCCTGAAACAAACTCAGGTTTTGACCTTTGTCCTGGCTGTAATCGCAGTACTGGCGCTACTCTGGTTTTTACAGCGTACACGTACCGGAAAAGCCATGCGTGCCTTTTCTGACAATGAAGACCTGGCCTTACTTTCGGGAATCAATCCGGAACGTGTAGTGCTGGTAACATGGATAATTGCCGCAAGTTTAGCAACTCTGGCAGGTGTGTTGTACGGTCTGGACAAGAGTTTTAAACCTTTGGTCTACTTCCATTTGCTGTTGCCGATCTTTGCCGCGGCGATTGTTGGAGGGATCGGTCAACCGCTGGGCGCAATTCTCGGTGGATATGTAGTCGCGTTTTCTGAAATATCTGCCACCTATGCTTTCAAAAAATTCATAAAATACATTTATCCCGGAGACTTTGTGCCTGAAGGTATGCTCCAGTTTTTAACTACTGAATACAAATTTGCGGTATCATTTTTAATTCTGGTGTTGGTGCTGCTGGTGCGGCCAACCGGAATATTGCGTGGGAAGGTCTTATGACAAATTCAAAACGTGCGCTCATCAGTTTTTCCATCATGGCTCTGATGCTGATTATGGTTGGCTATGGTCAGTCATGGAATGTCGCTCTGGCAATTTTCAATCTCTGTCTGATTTCTGCAGTGATGTCGATGGGACTCAACATGCAGTGGGGTTATGCCGGACTTTTTAATGCAGGTGTGATGGCATCCACCGCAATCGGAGGATTGACTGCAGTATTGATATCATATTCACCGGTCTCAAAAGCCTGGTCGGTCGGCGGATCATCGCTTTCTGCTGCGTTAGTGTCTTTGTTGTTGACGATAATTGCGAGTGTGGTGATCTGGAAAAAAATTCCAAAAAGTTCGAAAAGAACATGGAGTATGACTGCAGTTTTATTGCTTGGATATGGTTTCATACGTTTCTTTTACGAACAGGGGACTTATGCAATTGAAGCAGTTGATCCGGCTAAAACAGGTTTTCTCGGTGGACTGGGACTGCCGATCCTGTTTTCTTGGCTCGCAGGTGGAGTTGCAGCAGCAGGTTTAGCCTGGTTGATTGGCAGAATTGCGCTTGGTTTACGCTCAGATTATTTCGCGATTGCAACTTTGGGTATTTCAGAAATCATGATTTCCATTCTCAAAAATGAGGACTGGCTTTCCCGCGGAGTTAAAAACGTGACCGGACTGAAACGTCCTGTGCCTTATGAAGTGGATCTGCAGCAGACTGAATGGTTTATAAATCTGGTAAATTGGTTTTATGGAACAGCTGATGACGGAAGTGCGCTGAGTGCGGATGTTATGCGTGAGGCCCTGCAGTTAAGTGCGGGCGTGTTTGTTAAGCTGTGTTATTCTGTACTCTTTGTCGCTGTCGTGCTAATTATTCTGGGATTTGCAACACGTGCTCTTAACTCGCCATGGGGTCGGATGATGCGTGCTATTCGTGATAATGAAACCGCGGCTTCCGCAATGGGAAAAGACATTACCAGCCGTCATCGACAGGTTTTCATCATCGGTTCCGCAGTCATTGGCATATCCGGAGCAATGCTGACTACTCTGGATGGACAGTTCACACCCGGAAGTTACATTCCGTTACGCTTCACTTTTCTAATCTGGGTGATGGTCATCATCGGCGGAAGTGGTAATAATCTTGGTTCAATCATCGGTGCTTTCATCACCTGGTTTGTCTGGATTGAAGCAGAGCCGGCCTCACTCTGGCTGCTGAGTAATCTGGATCTGTTTCTCGATGAAACAAGTCCGCTGAAATTGCATCTGCAGGACGTTGCACCGCACATGAGGATGGTGCTGATGGGCTTGATTCTGGTGCTTGTGCTGAGATTCAGTCCCAAAGGTATTTTACCCGAAAAAGCGCCGGATCATTATTGAAGATTGGCAGAAATCTGTTTTAACGAACTTCCAGAAAGTTTTCTTTCCAGCGAAATTTAATTCCGGAAACAAATTATTAGATATTTTCATTTGAACAGGGAGTCCTGCTTTTTAAGCAAATTACTCTGTGTTCTGCATGGCGCTGTGCTATGCTTATCTGCTGACATGCTTTTAAGGTCTACGTTAAAATACAATTTGCAAAGACATTAAATTTTTAGGAATGAATCATATTGTCGATTCTAAAGTTAATAATCTGAAAACAAGGTAAAAAATGGCATTAAATATTAAAACTATTCGTGAACAATTTCCGGCTCTGGCTTTAAAAGATGAAGGCAAAGCGAGGATTTATCTGGACAATCCGGGAGGAACTCAGGTTCCGCGTCAAGTGCTGGAACGGATGGAACATTATCTGATTCATACCAATTCCAACCACGGAGGGCCATTCCGGACTTCAGTTGAATCAGATAAAGTACTGGAAGACGCACATCAGGGGATGGCTGATTTGTTGAATGCAAAATCTGCTGACGAAATCATCTTTGGTGCAAATATGACCAGCCTGACTTTTGCGGTTTCACGTTCGATTGGACGTCTGCTCAAGCGTGGTGACGTAATTCTGCTGACACGAATGGACCATGACGGTAATGTCGGTCCATGGCTGCATCTGGCTGAGGATTTGGGACTTGAAGTAAAGTGGCTTAATTTTGATCTCAAAACTTACGAATACGATCTGGAAGAAGCGCAATCCATCTTCAAAGATAATAACATAAAACTGGCTGCAATCAACTACGCCAGCAATTGTCTGGGAACAATTAACAACGTTAAAGCACTCACTGAAATGGCCCATCTGTCAGACACACTGGTTTTTGTAGATGCTGTTCAGTACGTACCTCACGGTCCGACTGATGTACAGGATATCGGTTGTGATTTTCTGGCCTGTTCACCTTATAAGTTCTTTGGTCCGCACCAGGGGGTTTTGTGGGGGAAAGCAGAATTACTTGAGAAACTTGAAGCTTATAAAGTACGTCCTGCAGAGAATACTGCTCCCGGAAAATTTGAGACAGGAACCCAGCTGCATGAAGGGCAGGCGGGTACATTGGGGGTGCTGGAATATCTGGAATGGCTGGGAGAAACTATGGGTGCGGAATACCTTGCAAACTTTCCGGAGTTTAGCGGACGCCGTAAAAAGTTACATGCTGCAATGCTCGCCATTCAGGACTACGAACAGACTCTCAGCAGTCGCTTAATTGAAGGTCTGCAAAATTTAGCAGGAGTAGACGTCAAAGGTATCAGTGCCGTTAAAGATTTAGCACGCCGCGTTCCAACCGTTTCGTTTACAGTTAAAAACCAAAATCCGGAAGAGATTGCAGTTAAATTGGCGGCAGAAAATATTTTCGTCTGGGACGGTCACAACTACGCACTGGAGGCAGTACGTCTGCTGGGGATTGAAGAAGCAGGAGGAGTTGTGCGGATTGGTCCGGTGCATTATAATACTCTTGAGGAAATAGACCGTACACTTGAAGTCTTGAAAACGTGCTGGTAA
>JABGPG010000264.1 GCA_018645085.1 Deltaproteobacteria bacterium | reverse complement strand
TTTTCATAAACAAATGAGATTCAAAGCAAAGTTTAATAAAAATCCAAAAGCATTCAAAGACAATTTTTCAACGCAATCCTCTGCATACGCCACACATCGACCGCAGTATCCTGACAAGCTTTTTAGTTATCTCGTTGGAGAGTGCCGGGAACGCAAACTGGCCTGGGATGCAGGCAGCGGAAATGGACAAGCCGCGCAGAAACTGGCTTTGCATTTTGATCGGGTTTACGCCACTGACGCAAGTTCCGCCCAAATAAAAAATGCGGTTCCGCTTGCAAACATCAACTATGCTGTTGCCAACGAACAGGCACCGGCCCTCAAACGCCATTCTGTTGATTTAATCACAGTCGCGCAGGCACTTCACTGGTTTGATCTTGATGTTTTTTACGCGGAAGCAGAACGGGTTTTAAAAAGATATGGTGTGATTGCCTGCTGGACTTACAAAACATTCAGTATAAATCCGGAAATTGACCGTGAAATTGATTGGCTGTATTCAGAGTATTTAGGAAGTTATTGGGATGCTGAACGTCGTTTGGTAGAAACCGGTTACCGCACCTTGTCTTTTCCATTTCGTGAACTACGTGCTCCGCGTTTTGAAATGAAAGCGAGCTGGAATTTTGAAAATATGCTTGGAATGCTGAATAGTTGGTCTGCGGTTGCACATTATAAAAAGCGTGAAGGCAGTGATCCAATTGCGGAAAACATGGAGCGTTTAAACAAGGCCTGGGGTGATCCGCAGGAAATGAAAGAGGTAAGCTGGAACCTTGCCATACGAGCAGGACGCCTTCACTGAAAAGCGGGTATTGGTAATTCAGCAGAAAAAATGGAAAGAAATTGCTTCTGAAACGCACAAGCGCTAATATTGAATGCTGTTGTTGACAGCTGGATTTAGGCGTTAATTAAATTTGATGCTGTCATAATAATCCAAAAACCGTGTCATTTCGAGAGTAGCGAGAAATCTTGCCTAAATGACCACTCAAATATCAAATAAGATCTCTCTCTGCGTTCGAGATGACAAGATTTTATGTTTAAATAATGCTACGTATTTCAGTTTCTTTGAGGGGCATTAAACTTCATAGGTTTAAAAAAACATTTTAAAGGAAAAATGAGCAAGCATATAAATTGGGGTTATTTCAGGAATGGTTGAACTTCCTGCAAACGAGCGCAAGAGGTTCTTGACGCAAAAAATATTACAGTAGAAACACGTGTTTTCGCCAACAAAGAAAAAATAAACAGCGAGGCTGCCTGGGAAATGCTACAGTCCGCAAGTCTCATCAGAACCGGTAAAGGTAAAAAACGGCAAGAGTGGAATCCTGCTGTTGATGATAAAGCAGAAATCCTTAAAGATGTGATTGGACCAAGCGGAAATCTGCGTGCTCCAAGTTGGAAAATTGCTAATGAATTTGTGGTGGGTTTTAACCCTGAACTTTATGCAGAGGTCTTTGGATAAATGGTCAGAATTGGAATTATAGGAGCCGCCGGTTTATCCGGACGTGAACTTCTACACTGGTTGAAAAATCACCCTCAAGTAAAGATTGAACTGCTGACTTCCAGCAAATATCAGGGACGCCAAGTCTCGGAGGTATTTCCGGAGTTGACTGCTTATTCTCAGGTTTTTGAACCGAACGAGAGCGACGTTTCCGCTTGTGATCTTGTTTTTCTCGCCATCCCGAATCAGGCCAGTCTGGAGCTTGTACCAAAATTACTGGAACAGGGCGTGCGTGTGATTGATCTTTCCGGAGCATTCCGTTTAGGTGATACAGAGGTTTTTTCCAAATTTTATCAACTCACTCACACAGCACCGGAGTTGCTCGATGAAGCTGCTTTCGGACTACCGGAATTTTACAAGGATGAAATTTCTAACGCAAGACTTGTGGCAAATCCCGGCTGTTATGCTACGGGTGCTTTGCTGGGGATATTACCACTTGGAGATTTACTTGCTGAGCTTGACCGTGCACCGATTATTGACGCAAAATCAGGAGTGAGCGGCGCGGGCGGCAGGGTTGAAGGTGACATGACGAATTATGTCAGCGTTAACGAAAATTTTAAAGCATACAAAGTTTTTGCTCATCAGCATCAACCGGAAATTCAGCAGTACCTGACTGAGCTTAGTCCTTACAGTACAAAAGAAAGCGGGGACGTAATTTTCACACCGCATTTACTTCCAGTCAACCGTGGGATTTTGTCCACAATCTATCTCCACTTTCCGGAAGCAATCACTGTTGCTGAAATTCGGAGTCGGTTTTCAAAATTTGCAGCTGAGCAGAAATTCGTACATTTTATGGATGAAGGGGACTTACCGGATTTAAAGGTGACACTGAATTCTAATCGAGTCATGATTGGAGCGGAGAGTGATGAGTCTGGTCAAAACTGGGTAATTGTCACAAGTCTGGATAATCTGGTCAAAGGTGCTTCCGGACAGGCTATTCAAAACATGAATCTGATGTGTGGGCTGGATGAAAGCCTGGGTTTGCTTTGATCAATCGTCTAGTTCATCTTCTCCGATTCGTCGATCCTGTCCGAGCAAATTTTCGAAATAACACATTTCCTTTAAACGCGAGTGAATACGCTCACCGACACGTCCGCGGATAGTGTCGGCAATATAAATTTCACTTTCAGTTTTTTCACGATTACGGATTTTTTCTTTGAGCGTGTTTTCTTCACTTTCCGTAAAATTTGTACTAACCATGATGATCTGGTTACGGTTGTAACGTTCTGAAATCAGCATGTCCAAAATACTGAGTTCCCAGTCACTGTTACGGCCCTTGCCCATGTCATCAATGATGAGGATATCAGTTTGTAAATGCGGATCAATGATTTCCATGTCTGATTTTCCGTCTGAGTAACCTTGTCTTAATTCAGACAGTAATTCTGCAAAACTCTGAAAAATGCAGGATATTCCATGACTGATTGTACATTGATAGGCAAAACCGGTCATCAAGTGTGTTTTACCCGTGCCTGGAGGTCCCATGAGAACCATGCCTTTCAAGTCCTCAGAGTCTGTTTCCAAAAGATTTCGGTTGCTTAAACGCTGTGGCAGAAGTCTGAAAATGCTGCCAAGTAGATCAAACACCATTTCGTTTTCTGCATCCCTATCTTGCTCACTGAGGCGGCTGTTCAAATAACGTCTTGGAATACGTGCATTATTATAAAGCTGAACTCTCTGCTTGATTTGTTCACAGTCCGGACAGACAATAGCGACGTCACGTTGGTAACTGTCCTGCTCTACGATGAAACGAGTATTTTTGCAGGTTTTGCAAGGCATGGCAACGCAGTCACAAAGCCTTGCATGAGCGTAGCGTTCTCGTGGACGCACGCTGATAAAGATTCTGGTGCCGTTGCAACGCAAGCAGTCTGGAGCAGATTTTGCCATTGAACAAAGTTAGAAATTGGTTTTAAAAATATAATATTATGCTTCTATGGTGGAGCATGCGTCCTGAAGTGTCCAGAGAATTTCTGCCTTAAAGTGCTGGATTTTTGTCCAGTTTTACTAAATAATTCACACGCCACTGTGTCTAACAGCGGTTCTTATCAAATGCCTTAAATCATAAAACAGAAATATGTCTGTAATCAAAAATGACAGATTGTTGCGTGTCTTAAATCACCAGCCGGTGGATCGTGTACCGGTTTGGATGATGCGGCAGGCCGGCAGAACAGATCCTGAATATAACCAACTCAAAAAGAATGACGGACGATCCCTGGAAAAACTCTTTGCGGATCCGGAAATTTCGATCAAAATATCATTGCTGCCAAAACGTCTCGGTGTGGATGCAATCATCATGTTTCAGGATATTCTCACACCGCTTACTCCGGCAGGCGCAGGATTTCACTTTGCCCCTGGACCTATTCTGGAAAAACCGGTGCGTACTATGTCCCAGGTAAAAGCACTGCGTGCCTTTGATCCGGAAGTTGAACTGCAAAGTGTCGCAAAAATTCTCAAAGGACTGAATGCTGAACTCAATGGAGAATTGCCCGTGCTCGGCTTTGCCGGTTCGCCAATGTCTCTCGCGTTTTTTATGATTGCCGGACGTAGTCCAAATCAGAAGCTTGCCGAAGTTTTGGCATTTATCGAAGAACAAGCAGAAATAACTCAAGCATTACTCGAGTGGTTAACAGTAATGACAGTGGATTATCTCAACTTCCAGATTGCATCCGGTGCGCAGGCAGTGCAATTATTTGAATCATTTGCGGATGTAATTCCATTAGAGATTTATAAAAGGTTTGTACAACCGACTCATGAGAAAATTTTCAGTGCATTGTCAACATCTGCTCCTTCAATCCTGTTTACCAAGGAGTCGCCACACCTTGATTTGATGCTCCAGAGCGGAGCTTCAGTCTTGAGTGTGGGGAATTGTATTGAGCTGGAGCAGGCACAAAAACAGGCCCCGGAAATGATTTTCCAGGGTAACGTTGATAATAAAATTTTAGCAGACGGAACTAAGGCGGAGATTACTCAGGCAGTCCAGAAATGTTTTGAGCAAAGTGGACGTAAAAACCACATTCTTAACCTCAATCATGGTTTGCTGGCACACACACCTTTTGAGAATGTACAGCATTTTGTGAATGTTGCAAAAGAACTCGGACGAATTGAGGGTGTGCCTCATGAAGATGTCCATCCTAAAAACTGAATTCCTTAAAGTAGTTGAATTTAGCTTAGCGATCACCCGCATAGCGATTATGCTGTCCGGCAACATTTGGGGCATCGCCTCTCCAAAACTCCGGAATAGCATTGATTTTGCCTATCCAGGCGCCTTTCATTAAAATGTGCAGCGTATAATCACGGGAATCACCAATCACACTGCTTGGAGCAGAATGTGCGTGGTAATGATAACCATAGTTGTCATGAGCATGCCCTCCAAAACTGTCGAGCAGATCGTGCACTCCATCCATATCATGGTAAGCTGTTTCGTATTTTCCAAATAAGGCAATACCATCAAAACCAAAGCCAATTAAAGGCGGATGTGATTTACCGGCGTAATCGGCTAAATTATATAAATTCAAACCATTACCTGTGGCACTATGTCCATCTGCATGCCAATGGAGTCCCATTCCTCGGCCAACATGGATACCGGTATTAGTTATTTCGGCTTTTTGTTGGGCGGAGACTAAGGTATTGTTCAGCAGGGGATAAATCATGACACCATCAACTGCCACACCAATGGAGGAGATGCTGGCATAATTATAAACGTTCAGTTGGGTTTCACCGACATCAGACGCAAGCGTTTCTTCCATCTCATTCTCGTCCAAGCTACTCACGTTGCCATAGTTTTTGAGAGGGAGCTTGATCATGTAAGTTTGCAATAAGGCATCACGGGTCACTTTTTGAGAACCATAGCCTCTGCCTCCGCTGCCTCCAGGAGGAGCAGGAACGTCTAACAATCGGTTTGGTTTATCAGCAATTGAATAAGTAGTGAGCACCATAAATGGATGCCGTACATCGGAACCATCAGTTTCATTCGTAAAGAAAACATAAGGAACTGTATTTTGCTCAATCAGGCCATTGACGGTAGTTGCACCTTTTAGTTTTGTGTTGAGCAAACCGTTTCTAAAAGCCAGATAAACCTCAGGACTATAACGCAAGGATTCTCCGGAATCCGCCAAGTCACTTGTAATTTGTTTCAGCATTTTTTCCGCCGCAGCACGAGTTCCTGAATCATTACCAGCAACCTGAACTTGCGGAAGATATTTGGAGTTAATGTCTCTCTGCATTTTATCTCCAGATAAACGATGCATTGAGAAACTCTCAACTCTAGGTACATTCTCCCAGACGACCCTTGCGTTTGGAACGATCTTTGAGCGGTCCGGATTAAAATCACGGGGCACACTGAAATTAAAACCAGAGTCGTAGATAGTAATTTTGGAAGCCGAAGAACTCAATTTAAAAGAAGAACTGGCCGAATCATAAGACACCGCAGATGAGGAGAAACTTTTATCTTCTGCATAAGATTTTTCTTCCTTCTTAAAGACATATCTTTTTGCAGCCGTCATCGTATGGCTGGCGCTGTCAAAGGTGAAACAAAGATAAGCGGACTCAGCATCTCGTTCATAGCCCCAAGTATTTCGCATTTTGAGTTGCATTGATGCGGAATCATAATCAATCGAGTAAATGGAGTGCTTTTCAGAATCCAAACGAAAACACGACTGCGAGCCGGACGTGGATTCCTCTTTGACCGGATAAAATGTTTTGAGTAGCAGATCATCATATGTTGATAATGATTCGCTTAATTCAATCTCATAGCGCTTATTTGCCGTCATGTAGGAATTAGCATGTTTCAGCAGGATTCGACTTCTGTCTGCTATATTTTTTATGCTACTTGGTTTTAATTGGATGGTTTGAGCCAAGATTGCTTCAGCATTATAAGGCGTCGAAACGGAGACGGGTACATTAGTTGAATTTAGCTTTGCACCGCTCTTCGCGTTGTATGGTGTTGAAACAGGTGCGACTACGACAGCCTGACTGCAACTGGTCAAGATGAATGCTCCGAAGAGCATGAGCACTGAATAAAGACGAAATGATTTTTTCATAAAGACTCCTTTTTGTTGATGTGTTTATTTGCTACGAGCATAACTACTTACTACGACCGCCACCGCC
>JABGPG010000243.1:1419-6644 GCA_018645085.1 Deltaproteobacteria bacterium | reverse complement strand
GCCTATGTAGAGTTTTTGCGTACACATCCGCAATATGAGACAACGGGTTTGCTGGACGAGTGGCGCAAAACTGAATACGGACGTTTGGATGAAAATAAGCAGATCTACCTCGATTACACGGGTGGTGGACTTTATGGGGTGAGTCAATTGCGGCAGCATACCGCAATGCTCGAGAAAAATGTTTTGGGAAATCCGCATTCAGCAAATCCTTCTTCGCTGGCAATGACGGATCTGGTGGAAGAAACACGCCGCTACGTTCTACAGTACTTCAACACAAACGCGGAAAAATACACCGCAGTTTTTACCGCAAATGCGAGTGGAGCCTTGAAACTAGTTGGAGAAGCTTATCCTTTTGCTTCCGGTGGACAGTACGCGTTGACATTCGATAATCATAATTCAGTCAACGGTATTCGTGAGTTTGCCAGCAACAAAGGCGCACGTGTGCAGTATGTTCCGGTTGGCTTTCCGGATCTGAGACTTGAGCAGGACAGTCTGGACAAGGTGCTCGACTCTGCAGACAAATCAGCAAAAAACCTCTTTGCTTTTCCGGCACAGTCTAACTTTTCCGGAGTTAAGCATCCGCTTTCCTGGATTGAATACGCACAGCAAAAAGGCTGGGACGTTCTCCTGGATGCCGCTGCTTTTGTTCCAGCAAATAGGCTCGATCTGAGTGCTGTAAACCCGGATTTTGTCTGTATCTCATTTTACAAAATGTTCGGTTATCCAACCGGAATTGGGATGTTGCTGATCCGGAACAGCAGTTACGAAATACTGGAACGTCCCTGGTTTGCAGGAGGTACAGTTAATTTTGCCAGTGTGCAGGCTAACAGTCATTATCTGGCAAACAACGAAGCTGCGTTTGAGGACGGAACAATCAACTATCTCAATATCCCTGCTGTTAAAATGGGGCTGCAGCATCTTGAAAAAGCGGGAATGGAATTAATCAGTAGACGTGTAAATGACCTCACAGACTGGATGCTGAAAGAATTGTTTGCCCTCAGACATAGTAACGGCAAACCGATGGTGCGAATCTACGGACCGGTAAACATGGAAGAGCGTGGTGGAACAGTCACTCTCAATTTTTATTCGCCGGAAGAACATTTGCTGGATTATCGACGTATTGAGGAATTAGCCAACGTTGAAGGTATTTCACTTAGAACAGGCTGTTTTTGCAATCCTGGTGCAGGAGAAACGGCAGAGGGACTGACTCCGGAAGATATGCAGGCTGCCTTCAAAGAGGGTGAGAACATCAGCCTGCCCAGATTTGTGCAAATGATTCAGCACCGCGGAAATAAAAGTGCTGGTGCAATCAGAATCTCAGTTGGACTTGCTTCTAATTTTACGGATGTTTACCGCTTTTTAGCATTTGCTGCTGCATTCCGAAACAAAAGCAATCTCAACATTGGTAAAGTCACCATGGATATTGCCAATTGCCGTGTTATACGTGACGGAAGTTGATTGATGCCGACTCTGCGATCTTTGCGGTGTTTGCAGTAGCTAGAATTAACTGAGACTGATACAAGGCTAATTTTTTGAAGAAAAGCGTTCCTCCAACTTGCTCCATGTGTTAATTCCTATCATTTCCTTGAATTCATCAAAATTTACACCCTCGCCTTCAAGATTTAGTTTCTCTTCTTTTAAATCCGTCAGCGCACTCTGCATTGTCTGAACAATCCTGAAAATAAGTGAAACTGGATAAGCGACCATAGCAAAACCAATTTCGCCCAATTCCCGTGGAGACAAAATTGGTGTGCGCCCGTTTTCAAGCATGTTAGCCATTTGTGGTACGTCAAAAGCTGCTCCTATAATCTCGAGCTCCTTTATGGATTGTGGAGCTTCAATAAAAATTCCGTCTGCACCGGCATTGAGATAAGCTTCCGCCCTGTGTAAAGCATCGTCCAGTCCATACACGGCACGAGAGTCAGTTCTGGCCATAATGAACGTGTCGGGATTGTTTTTCGCTTCAGCAGCCGCTCTGAGCTTCTCAGTCATCACTTTTTCCGGCACTATCTCTTTTCCATCCAGGTGACCACATCGTTTAGGGCTGAGCTGATCTTCGATAAAAAGAGCCTCTACTCCCATCGCCTCATAGTTTTGTACTGTCCGGATCACATTTTTTACATCACCATAGCCATCATCGGCATCAACCAGTACCGGTAGAGAACTCGCTGCGGTGATGTCTTTAACTCCTGCCTGCATTTCTCCAAAACCCGCTAATCCTATGTCCGGAAGTGCGTGCCGTGCTGCTAAAAGCGGAAATCCTCCGATAACGTATGCCTTAAATCCGGCTTGTTCGATAAGACGTGCAGAAAGTGCGTCATGTGCGGCCGGGAGCAATAAAGGACGCTCCTGACTAATAGTTCGGAGCCATGTTGTTTTTTTACGATCTATCATGCGGATTAAAAGTTGTAAGGAATAAAAAGAGCGATTTGCGGCAGGAACCATAAAACAACTGCCATGCTCAACATAATGATCGAAAAGGGCCATGCGCCTTTTACCACTTCCTGGAGACTGGCTTTCCCAACTGCCTGAATTACAAAAAGATTCATTCCAACGGGTGGAGTGATCAATGCGGTTTCAATCAAGAGCACGAAGAAAATACCAAACCAGATTGGATCAACCATCATTGCCTCCAGGGACGGATAAAGCACCGGTACCATAATCAACAGCATCGAAAGCGATTCAAGAAAAAACCCCATGAATAATAAAACCAGACCAATTACCAGAATGAAGATGGTCGGATTAGAGATATTCTGGGTAATCAACTGTGAAATATCCTGAGGGATTCTGTAGAGCGTAATGGCGTAAGAAAAAACCTTTGCGCCGGCAACTATCATAAAGACCATGATGGTAGTTTTCATGGAGTCTTCTGTTGCTTCAACAATTTTTGCCCAATTCATCCTGCCCATTGATATGGTGATGATCAAGGAGAGCACAAAGCCGACACCAGCGCTTTCGGAAGGAGTGGCCAGACCCATGTAAATGGAGCCAATGATCGCAACCGCTAAACCGATAGTTGGCATGGCCATTATAGTCGCCCGGTAGCGTTCCTGCAAAGTAGCTTTTGGCGCTGCCTGGAAACCGCTTTTTTTTGCGGAATAAATTGAGAAAGCGATAAAAATTATTATTAAAGACAAACCAGGACCGATGCCTGCCATGAATAAAGTTGGAATAGAAGATTCTGTGATTACTCCATAAATTATCAGCGGGATTGAGGGTGGAATCATAATACCCAATGTTCCGCCTGCCGCCAGTAAACCTAAGATAAATGAGCGCTCATAACCACGGCTTTCCATTTCAGGCATTGCAACAGTTCCGATAGTTGCCGCGGTTGCTACAGACGAACCGGAAATTGCAGAAAAAATTCCACAGGATAAAATGGTCGCAATACCAAGTCCTCCGGGCCAGTGACCAACCCAGGACTGGACTGCAGAAAATAAGTCCTTACCAACACCTCCTTTGAGTAGAACGTTGCTCATTAATAAAAACAATGGAACAGCCAGCAATTCAAAAGAATCCATTGTGCCATAAAGTCTTTGCGGAACTCCATTGAGGTTGAATCCCATCCACCAGAGTAAAAACACACCTAAACCACCGAGGGCAAAAGCAACCGGTACTCTGAAAATAAACAGGGACAGCAAACCTCCAAGAATAATTATTGATTCCATCTTAATGCACTCCTTTTGTAATCGTATCTGTCTGTTTTTCGTTGCTCCATAATTTATATAACTCTGCAAAGGCCTGAAGTGAGATCAAGGCAAAACCAAACCAAACCGAACCATGAGTCAACCATTTGGGTGGAGCTAAAAAAGTGTCAGTTGTGTGACCCTTAAGCAAGGCTTTGAGCCATAATTCGAAACCATATTTGACTACAACAATTGAGAATGTCAGAATTACCAGTATGGCAAAAGTTTCTGTCAGTTTTCTCGACAAAGTGTCTTTCTGCCTGAAAGCAACATCGATCACGATTAGTTGACGGTGCTTTAACGCAAAACCACCTGCGAGAAAGGTAGCCCATATTTGTAAAATTCTTGAAACTTCGTCAACCCAGATAGTAGGCATCGTGAAAAAGTAACGCATGAAGACTTCATAAGTCACAAAGAAACCTACAGTAAAAAACATCCAGGCAGCCAGTTTACCGGCCCACTCGGACAATTGTTCAATATAATTAATCATGAATTTAACAGGGAGAACTGAAAATGGAACTCTGCGGGAATGGGGACGTAAACGCCCCCAAACTTTACGCTATAAAATTAATTAGGGGTTTCTGGCTGCTTCTACTGCTGCTAAACCTGCGTTGCCGTTTTCTTTGATAAAACGATCAACTACTGAAGCAGTAGCTTTTTTCCAGGCAGCACGTTCTGCACTGCTCAATTCGACTACTGTCATTTTTGAACGCAATTCTTCAACGATTTGTGCTTCTCCGGAATAAACCTCGTTCCGTAAATCAGTTTCCACTTTTCTAGCGGCTTTTATGATAATTTGCTGATGCTTTTTGGACAAACTATTGAAAAAATCATTATTGATGATTGCGACAAATTCAATTGCGAAATCATATGACAAGGTCATGTGATCCATTACTTCATAAAGCTTACGGCTTTTAACTCCGGATGTACCAGTCAGACCAACATCAACTGCTTTCTGCTGATATGCCAGAAACTGTTTTGATCCTGACATGATAGTTGGTGCGCCACCCATTGCTTCAACGGTCCAGCCGCCCATTTTACCGTAAACACGAACTTTTTTACCTTTCAAATCTGCAGGCATTCTAATAGCACTACCGTTGTTGAGGTAAATGTTTCGTCCGTAAGCCTGCCACCAGAGTACCTTTGCACCTGTTTCTTTGAGCACAGCACCGTCTAGCAGTGTACGCATCTTAGAGCCGCCAGCAGTTGCTGACCGCAAACTGACGTCATCTTTAAAAAGGAAAGGGATGTTAACAACTTCAATTGTTGGAACGGCTCCTGTGAATCGTCCAAGGAAAGCTGATCCTGCTTCTATCGCACCTGAACCAACTGCTTGTGGAACCTGTTTATCCTTGTAAAGCTGTGCGGAAGGGAACAATTGTAACTCTAATTCTCCTCCGGATTCTTCCTCGATAATTTTTTTGAAAGCGAGCCAGTTTTGGCCTAGTGAGTGGGATTCCGGTAACTGCAGTGATACGCGGATTGTTGTTGTTGCTTGTACTGACATTGCTGTTACCGCAAATGCGACTGCTAAGAAAA
>JABGPG010000243.1:0-1319 GCA_018645085.1 Deltaproteobacteria bacterium | reverse complement strand
TAGAGTTAATTATCTTGCTTTGCAGAATCTGTTCAGCTATAAAAGTTAGCTCAGCTATTAACCTGTGGAACAACTTTTAATAAACGCAATATTCCATCCAAGAATACCCAGTTTTTAGATTGGTTCCTGCATTTTTAATTGAATTGTTAATCCTTAAATATGTCCCAGCCTTTGTCTACACCTGCGGTACAAGACGCACCAATGTGGAATCTTTTCCGTTATCTGAGACCTAACTGGAAGTTTTTCAGTTGGTCTTGTTTTGCCAGTATTGTGAATAAGGTTCTAGATCTGATGCCTCCAGTTTTGGTTGGCTGGGTGATCGACTCCGTCAGGCGTGAACCACCGCAGTGGATTGCGAATTTACTTGGAACAGTTGATCCCTGGAATTTAGCCGTTTTCCTGGCTGTGCTGGGTGTAGTTATCTTTTTCTTTGAAAGTCTTTTTGAATGGGCGTATCAGTATGGATTCATGAATCTCGCCCAGAGTGTCCAGCATCAACTGCGAACAGACGCCTACAATCACCTGCAAACACGTGAGATTGAGTTTTTTGAGAACCATCGTATGGGTGAGACGATGGCAATGCTCAACGATGATGTGAACCAGATTGAACGCTTTCTCAACATCGGTTTTAATGAAATTCTACAATTGATTGTGCTTTTCATTTTTGCCGGAAGTTTGATGTTTGGAGTTTCCTGGGAACTGGCCGTGGTTGGACTGTTGCCGTTGCCGATAGTTCTCTGGGGCAGTCTGATGTATCAACGCTTGATTTCACCGCGTTACAGTAAGGTTCGTGAAGCGGTCGGTGCACTGAGCAGTCGTCTCGAAAATAATATCGCAGGAATTCTGGTAATCAAGAGTTTTACTGCAGAAAAATTTGAATCCGGAAGGGTTGCGGATGCTTCAAGAGAATACCAAAAAGCAAATTTCCAGGCAATTAAACTCAGTGCATTGTACGTTCCGCTCATTCGTATGGCGATTGCAGTCGGCTTTGGAGGAGTGCTTCTGCTTGGCAGTTACTGGGTTTTAGAAGACAAAGGGCTGTTGACTGTTGGAGAACTGGTCTTTTTTTCAATGATGATTCAGCGGCTTCTCTGGCCTTTGACCAGGATGGGAGTCACGCTTGATGAATATGAACGAGCTAAAGCGAGTGCACGCCGTACATTCGGTCTGCTCCACACTCCAAGTAAAATTGTTAATCCCGCAAAGCCCAAAAAACTGCCAATTCCTGTCAAGGGTAGAATTGAGCTGTGTAACGTTGGATTTGCTTATCAACGTGGTGGTGAAGTTTTGAAGGGCTTAAATTTTACGGCAAATTCCGG
>JABGPG010000132.1 GCA_018645085.1 Deltaproteobacteria bacterium | reverse complement strand
GTTTTTGCTTTTCTTGTCCGGCTGCGGTTATGTAATTGAAGGTAGTAATCCGGTCTTACCAAATGAAGCACGAACCCTCGCACTGCTTCCTATCCAAAATCAAACCTTTAATGCAGGACTGGAAACCGATTTGTCGGAGCAGCTCAACCTCTTGCTACGTGCAAACAGTTCAGTGAAAATCGCGCCCTCCGGAATTGCGGACCTTCAGTTAAATATTACACTGCTCAACTTGAAAACGAGTTCATCAGGTTTGAGTAATGAACAAATATCATCCGGAGTTAAAGCGATAATTCAAGGACAGGCCATTTTGGAAGACAGGCGTACAGGCCGCAAAGTCTGGGAGGAATCAGCACTCGAAGTTAAACTGACTGAATCCGTAGAAAATGAAACAAACTCCGTTTCCAGTTTTTCACTTTCCGGAAGTATACGTGAATTGATCAAACTCTTTGCTTTGAAAATATATGAACGTCTCTTTACTACATTTTAAGTTTAAGAGATCTTTGTCTACAGTATATTCTTTCCTTATCTCTTCAACTATACTATACTAAATAGTTTAGATCATATTTTATTCACAGAAGATTTTCCATAAGGAATTTGGAATGCAAGAAGCACAACTAGAACAGATAAAAGTCCGTTTGGAAGAAATGCAGGCGGAAATACTTGAAGAATCTGAAGAAACTGTACACGGCATGCAGGAAGAGAGCACTCTCTATCCAGACCCTAATGATCGTGCCTCACTTGAGACTGAGCATATCAACAATTTACGCATACGTGATCGTGAACGAAAACTGCTTGCTAAGGTTGAGGAAGCCTTGGAACGGGTAGAGAAGAAAACATTTGGAAACTGCGAAGAATGCGGGAATGAAATTGGAAAAGAACGCTTGCTGATACGACCCGTAACCACTTTTTGCGTTGCCTGTAAAGAGTCCCAGGAAGCAGTAGAAGACAATAATTGATCCTGAAAAAAGCCCCTCTTTTTATCCTCCTAAAATAAGAATTCAAAAAAAATAAGCTAAAAAACAAAAAAGGCGGGCCAGCTCTAAGAGCCGACCCGCCTTTTTTTATTCAGACTGGATGCTGAACGGAAATTACATCATTCCGCCCATGCCTCCCATTCCGCCCATTCCGCCCATATCAGGAGCACCACCCGGCATTCCTCCACCGGCTGCTTTTTCTTCAGGAGCATCATGAATTCCTGCTTCTGTGGTCAACAACAATCCGGCGACGGATGCTGCATTTTCCAGAGCAGTTCGAACAACTTTAGTCGGATCAATAATTCCGGCTGCAATCATGTCGGTGTAAGTTTCAGTAGCTGCATCAAAACCTTCGTTTATGCCGCTGGCTTTTACTTTATCGACAATCAATGCACCTTCGAGTCCCGCGTTTGTCACAATCTGACGCAACGGAGCTTCGAGTGCCTTGAGAACAATTTCAGCACCAACTTTTTGATCGTGTTGTTTAATACTTTTAATTGTTTTTTCGACAGTGTCAATTGAGCGGACCAAAGCGACTCCGCCTCCAGGAACAATGCCTTCTTCAACTGCTGCGCGTGTTGCATGCAGTGCATCTTCAACTCGAGCTTTTTTCTCTTTCATCTCGATTTCAGTTGCAGCACCAACGTTAATTACAGCTACGCCTCCAGCCAATTTGGCCAGACGTTCCTGCAGCTTTTCACGATCATAATCAGAAGATGTATCTTCGATTTGAGCACGAATTTGACTGATACGCGCTTTGATTGCAGCTTTATCACCACCACCATCAACAACAGTTGTGTTGTCTTTGTCAATAACGACAGACTTGGCTTGCCCAAGTTTAGCAAGTGTCAGATCTTCGAGTTTCATTCCCATATCTTCGGAAACTACTGCTCCACCTGTAAGGATCGCAAGATCTTCCAGCATTGCTTTACGACGGTCACCGAAACCTGGAGCTTTAACAGCTGCACACTTCAGGGTACCACGTAGTTTGTTGACAACGAGAGTAGCTAATGCTTCGCCTTCAATGTCTTCTGCAACGATCACGAAAGGATTTCCTGTCTTGGCGATTTGCTCAATTGCAGGAAGAATATCCTTCATGTTGCTGACTTTCTTTTCCACCAGAATGATGTACGGATCTTCTAGTGAGACTTCCATACGCTCTGAATCAGTTACGAAGTAAGGTGAAAGATAACCGCGGTCAAACTGCATACCTTCAACAACTTCCAAACTGGTTTCAGCACTCTTTGCTTCTTCAATGGTGATCACACCATCTTTACCAACTTTCTCCATGGACTCAGCAATGATGTCACCAATTGTGGAATCATTGTTTGCTGAAATAGTACCTACCTGAGCGATTTCTTTGGATCCGGAAACTGATTTTGAAATACTGTGCAAATGTGTAGTTGCAGCAGCAACAGCCTGATCAATTCCACGCTTGAGATCCATAGGATTTGCACCTGCAGCGAGGTTACGATGACCTTCTGTCACAACAGCTTGTGCCAACACAGTAGCAGTTGTTGTTCCATCACCTGCGACATCTGAAGTTTTGGACGCAACTTCTTTAACCATCTGCGCACCCATGTTTTCCAGCTTGTCTTCCAGTTCAATTTCTTTGGCGACTGTAACACCATCTTTAGTGACCAAAGGTGCACCAAAAGATTTATCAATTAATACATTGCGACCTTTTGGTCCCAATGTCACCTTGACTGCATTTGACAAGGCATTTACGCCTCTAAGCAGTTTTTCACGGTTTTCTGCCGCAAAAATAACTTGTTTTGCCATAATTTACTCTAATTGTTAATTTGTTAATGGTTTATAAGTATTTGAATTTACTACAAAACGCCGAGGATATCGTCCTCACGCATGATGATATAATCTTCGCCATCGACTTTTACCTCGGTGCCGCCATACTTGCTGAACAAAATCTTGTCACCTTTTTTTACTCCCATTTCTTGAATGGAACCATTGTCAAGGCGTTTGCCTGGGCCAACTGCGACCACTTCACCTTCTTGAGGCTTTTCTTTGGCTGTGTCCGGGATAATAATGCCGGAAGCTGTCATTTCTTCGGCTTCGACGCGCTGCACAAGCACGCGGTCCTGTAAGGGACGAATCATAGTTCTCCTTATGAGGATAATAATTAAATAAAATTAAATTGAGCTTCAACAACAAAAAGCGTATGCTGAGCGGTTCAAGTGAATCAGAAATTACTAAAATCTTCTAAATTCATTCCAGTCAATTAGGCTAGCTTATACACGAGTACAACACAAGCGAAAAATAGCACTCACTGGTGAGTAGTGCTAATTATTAAATTAGCTGATCTTTTTCTATGATTTTAGAGAAGGTCAACAAAGAAAAAATTATTAAATGGATATCAACGCAGATCAACAAGAAATCCGGCTGAGCAAGCTGGAAAAGATACGTCAATTAGGCACAGAGCCGTACCCATATTCATTTCAGCGGAGCCATACAGTTCCGGAGGTCATAGCACAGTCGGAACAACTACTGGAGAATGAGCAAACCGTTACAATTGCAGGGCGCCTGCTTGCGGTACGCGGAAAGGGCAAGGCAAGTTTTGCTAACATCCAGGCTCAGCACACACGGTTGCAAATTTATGTACGGCTTGACGCGGTAGGAGAAACTGCATTCGAAATGTTTAAGTTGTGTGACATCGGAGATCACCTTGGAATTTCCGGAACTTTGATGCACACCAAAACCGGCGAACTAACTGTACGTGCGAGCACAGTTGAATTGCTTTCAAAGTCCATTCGACCCATGCCGATGCCGAAAGTTGAGGAAAAAGACGGTGAACGCATTGTGCATGATGAAGTTACAGATAAAGAATTACGTTACCGCCAGCGTTATTTGGATTTGATCTTGAATCCGCAAGTCGCAGATGTTTTCCGGAAACGCACCTTAATTTTTCAGACTATTCGTGATTATTTATGTGAAGAAGGATTCCTGGAAGTAGAGACCCCTACACTCCAGGCAGTATACGGAGGGGCGAATGCCACCCCGTTTGTAACTCATCACAAAGCGCTCGACCAAAAATTTTATTTGCGGATTTCGAATGAGTTATACCTGAAACGTCTCATTGCAGGAGGTTTTGATGCCGTCTTTGAATTTGTGAAAGATTTCCGTAATGAAGGTATTGATCGTACGCACAATCCGGAATTTTCTGCACTTGAATTTTATCAGGCGTATGTCGATTACAACGAGATTATGCGTCACACTGAAAACATCTGTGAACGCTGCGCAATTGCCGTCAACGGCAGCACAGTCATAGAATATGAAGGTCAGACGATTGACTTGAAAGCACCATGGCCGCGTTTAAGTATGCTGGATGCAATTGAAACGTTGGGAGGAATTTCATTCGAAAAAATGAGTGACTCCGAAGTTCAAACGCTACTCAAGGAAAACGGCTGGGAACTGGATGCAGAATATAATCGTGGACTGGCAACTCAGCTTGTCTTTGAAGAAACATGCGAAACCCAACTAATTCAGCCTACTTTTATAATTGATCATCCGAAAGAAACAAGTCCTCTTTGCAAACAAAATCGGCATAATCCGGAATTGCTGGAACGTTTTGAAGCTTATATTAACGGTTGGGAAATAGCTAATGCGTATTCAGAATTGAACGATCCTGTGGTTCAACGTCGACTGATGGAGGAACAGGTCGAACGCGGACGTGGAGGAGAAAAAGAAACTCAACCGCTGGACGAAGATTTTTTACGTGCGATGGAATATGGAATGCCGCCGATGGGCGGAGTTGGTTATGGTATTGACAGAATTGTCATGCTGCTCACCGGTCAATCCACTATTCGTGACGTTATCTTATTTCCTACCATGCGTCCGGAAGCTTAAGGAGGAGAGCCGATGTCAAAAACCGAAACTGAAACAATAGAAAATTCTAAAAGCAAACTCTCAGTCGCAGATTTAGCTTTTGAAAAACAAGGTGGTCTTTTGCCGGTGATCGCACAAGATGCCGTTTCCGGAGCAGTTTTGATGCTGGCTTATGCCAATCGGGAGGCAGTTAAAAAAACTCAAGAAAGCGGATTTGCGCACTACTGGTCGCGTTCACGTAATGCACTCTGGAAAAAAGGTGAAAGCTCCGGACATTTGCAGAAAATTGTGGAAGTGCTGGTGGACTGTGATGAAGACACACTGCTTTACAAAGTACAGCAAAGCGGTGCTGCCTGTCATACCGGCGCAGCTAATTGTTTTTTCCGGAAACTACCAACCAACACAAAAGGTAAATAAAAATGAACTGGGATATTCAACTAAATGAAGAAGTAGACATGCTGCGGGAAACCGTGAGGCAATTTGCAGAAAAACGCATCGCACCGATTGCTGAAGATGTGGACCGTGAAAATGAATTTCCTCAACATTTGTGGAAAGAATTAGGCGATTTAGGATTATTGGGAATGACAGTTTCCGAAGAATATGGCGGTTCCGAAATGTCTTATCTAGCCCATCTGGTTGCTGTTGAAGAAATTTCCAGAGCATCTGCTTCGGTTGGTTTGTCTTATGGTGCGCACTCTAATTTGTGCGTCAATCAACTGCAGATCAACGGTAGTCCCGCGCAAAAAGAAAAGTATCTGCCGAAATTATGCTCCGGAGAACACGTTGGTGCATTGGCCATGTCGGAACCAGGAGCAGGTTCAGATGTGGTGGGTGCGATGGCCTGCCATGCGGAAAAACATGGTGATTACTGGGTTGCCAATGGTTCCAAAATGTGGATTACAAACGGCCCTGACGCTGACACCTTGGTCGTGTACATGCGTACCGCGCCTAAAGACAAGGGTTCAAAAGCCATGACCGCTTTTATCGTTGAAAAAGGCATGAAAGGTTTCTCTACTGCACAGAAATTGGACAAACTTGGCATGCGCGGTTCTAATACCTGTGAACTGGTTTTTAAGGATTGTGAAATTCCGGATGAGAATATCCTGCTGGAAGCAAACCGTGGTGTGAAAGTTTTAATGAGCGGATTGAATTTGGAAAGGGTTGTACTTTCCGGTGGACCTTTGGGAATCATGCAGGCAGCACTGGACGTCACACTGCCTTACATTCATGAGCGCTGGCAGTTTGACCGGCCGATCGGCACCTTTGAACTGATGCAGGGCAAGATTGCGGACATGTACACCGCTCTGCAGTCTTCACGCGCTTTTTGTTACCGTGTTGCAGAAAATTGTGAAAAGCAGCAAGTCTCAAGACGGGACACCGCTGCCTGTTTGCTGCTTGCTTCTGAGAATGCAGTCAAAGTCTCTCTGGAGGCAATCCAGTCTTTAGGCGGAAACGGTTACATCAATGATTATCCGACAGGCCGACTTCTGCGCGACGCCAAGCTTTATGACATCGGCGCAGGTACCAACGAAATACGGAGAATGCTGATCGGCCGGGAGCTTTTTGATGAGTCTGCTTAGCGTGCTTATGCCGCGTCAATCTGCCGGTTAAACTCCACAATCAGTTCATCAACTTGCGGTGCAAGGGCAAAAATATTCTGCCAGTATTCCGCATGCCCATACCATTGATCATTCAGCTCCGACAACTCACGGCCCTGTTGTTCGATCCAGGTGAAATATTTGAGATTATGAATCCGCTTCTTTTCATAATGCGTTAATTCAAGCAGATTATCAGTTCCTGTGTCCATCAGCAACTGCATGTCTTTGTGTGCATCAATGTTTGTGTATTGACCACGTTCCTC
>JABGPG010000240.1 GCA_018645085.1 Deltaproteobacteria bacterium | reverse complement strand
AAGCCATCATTATTAAATAAATATTTTCTGCAATACATTCATACTTATAGACAATGCAGTTCAGTAAAGGTTTTATCCGTCAGGTGGTGGAAGCCACAAACCTTGTAGACTTGATTTCTGAGCATGGAATCACGCTCAAACGTGCAGGAACAAACTACAAAGGTCTTTGCCCTTTTCATGCAGAAAAAACACCCTCATTCAATGTTAATCCTCTACGAGGTTTTTTTCATTGTTTTGGCTGTAGCACCAGCGGTGATGCAATAAAATTTCTTACACAATACGACCGACTTTCTTTCAGTGAAGCTGTTGAAGAACTCGCGAAGCGTGCCAGTATCCCTCTCGAAATTGTTTCCGGAAGTTCCAGACATACTAATCCTGATGAAGACAGAGGTCTGCTTTGCCTCAAAGAAGCGGTAATTTTTTACCGGGATAATCTAGCTACACCGGAAGGAACATCCGCAATTGAATATCTAAAGCAGCGAACGGTTCCGGAAAACATGCAGGAGCATTTTCAACTCGGAGTTTCACCTGACGAATGGCAGGGTGCGTTGAATCGTCTCCAGCAAAATAAAATAACTGTTCCGGATCTGTTACGTACCGGATTAATCAAGGTCAGTGAAAAATCCGGAAGACATTATGACTCTTTCCGGGGACGCTTGATGTTCCCTATCAGAGATACCCGCGGACGCTGCATAGGCTTTGGCGCACGTTCCATGAAGTCCGAAGATAAACCCAAGTACCTCAACAGTCCGGAAACTTCGTACTACCAGAAAAGTCAGGTGCTTTACGGACTTTACGAAGGTCTCAGTTCGATCCGTAAACTGCGCCGCTTAATTTTTGTTGAGGGATATCTGGATGTAATCCGTTTACATGAAAATGGTTTTGAAGATGCAGTTGCACCCTGCGGAACAGCGTTGACTCCAGAGCATTTGAAAATAGTCCGACGTTATGCGGATACGGTGATTCTACTTTTTGACGGGGACACTGCCGGAAAAAACGCAGCCTTAAAGCATGCGAATCTTCTGCTGCCGCATGCTTTGGAATCCTTTATCGTTACTCTTCCGGAAGGGGATGATCCAGATACTTTTTTGTTGAAACATGGAAAAGCAGGTTTTGAAGAATTACTGGAACAAAAAGTTCCTGCATTGGATTATCTGGTGCAGCAGACAATCAAAAAATATCCGGACAGTATTCAGGGCAGAATGCAGGGACTCGAAGAACTGCTACCCGCTTTAAATGGAATAAATGATCCAAAACGCCGACAACTATCTTTGCTGGCAATTGGTGAAAGAATGAAAATTCCTGCTGAAATTCTGGCCAGGGAATTAAAAAGAAAAACAAACAAAAACTTGTCTAATGAAGACAACATTGCTACTCTTAACCGTTTACCAACTGATTCTAAAGTTTCACAGGATGAACAATGGCTGTTACAGTCTTTGTTGCGTAAAGGAGAATTGTGGCCACTTGTCAGGGAGCATCTACATCCGCAAGAGTTCCAGACTCCGCATTTTCACCAACTTTATGCAAAACTTTTGCAGTTGCCTGATGCAGTTTTTCAAACTTTCGATCCACTTAAACTAGAACACTCTGATCCTGAATTATTTCAGTCTGTAATGTTATTGCTGACAGAAGAAATTCCGAGTCACGACTTTGGTTTATCGCTGAAACGCATAAAAGAACGCAATCTGGAAAACGACTTCCAGCAGTGGTTGCTAAACAGTATGAGCAATGAAGATCGAGCACTAGCGAGTTTAAAAAGAAGAAAAGAAGAAGAGAAATTAAAGAATATAAAACAAATTTTTGACAACATTTTGACTCTTTAATCTCAGCCAAAAGCTATATGAGCCCAGCAAATAAAAAAGAAACCGCGCTTTCTCCATTAGAGGAAAAACTTGTCAAAGAGTTGGTCACAGAAGGACGCGAAAAAGGTTTCGTCACTTTAGACGAAATCAATGAAAATCTAGGAGATGAAACTCCATCAGCAGAACAACTGGAAAAAATATTTGATATTTTTGCTGAAATGGATATTGAAGTTATCGATTCTGAAAAAAAGACAGACATCGCTCAGGATAATATAGATTCCGGTCCAGGCTTGGATTTTGATGCACAGGGGTTGGATCTTGATCCTGGAGTTGACAATTCCACAGATGATCCTGTACGCATGTATTTACGTGAGATGGGCAGTATCCAGTTGCTGACTCGTGACGGTGAAGTAGAAGTTGCTAAAAAAATTGAAAGCGGCAACCTCGAATTGATAGAAATATTCTCTGATTCAAATCTGATTTTGCTGTACCTGCAAAATCTGTCCAGACATCTTAAAAATCAAAAAATAAAAGCCAGGCATGTTGTTTCCGGATTGGATGAAGATGACAATGTTATTGAAGACGAAGATAAAGCAACCAATCAGGTAATTGCTCAACTTGATGAAGTGTGGAAACACTATGCAACAGTGAGGAAGATCCGTGATCTTGAGGCAGGCAGAAAGTTAAAACCCGCAGAAGTGAAGCGTCTGGAAAAAAACGAAACTATCTATAAAGATGCTATCCGCAACATAAATTTTAACTCCCGCCAAATTGAGTTGATGTGTGATGAGTTGTTCAATCATAAGGAAAAAATCGACCTGACTTTCCGTAAAATGGATGCCAACACAAAAAGTTTGAACATGTCTGCAGAAGAAATCGATGAAATGTTCAAAAATCTGCGGGCCGCCTCGAATAAAAAAGAGAAAGAAAAAATAAATAAAGAAATTGCGGCTAAGACCGGTCACCGCTCAAGCATCGCGAACCGCTATTACGAAAAGATAGAATTGAACCGTAAAAGCATTGCGACCATGATCGATTGGACTACACTCTCTCTGGAGGACTTCGAAAGCGAAGTTAAAAATCTTAAACATGTTGAACGCAGAGTTAAGTCTGCAAAGAGTCAGCTTGTAGAGGCGAATTTACGTTTAGTGATCAGTATTGCGAAAAAATACACAAACCGCGGATTACAATTTCTTGATCTGATTCAGGAAGGCAACATTGGTTTGATGAAAGCAGTAGACAAGTTTGAATATCGTCGTGGTTACAAATTTTCAACTTATGCAACATGGTGGATCCGTCAGTCGATTACACGCGCAATTGCGGATCAGGCACGGACTATACGTATACCTGTGCATATGATTGAAACGATCAATAAGCTTTCCAGAATTTCCAGAGCAAAGGTTCAGGAACTGGGACGTGAACCAACTGCAGATGAGTTGTCGGAAGATCTGGGAATGCCGCTTTACAAAGTACGCAAGGTGTTGAAAATCGCCAAGGAACCGATCTCACTTGACACACCGATTGGTGACGATGAAGATTCACAGCTTAAGGACTTTATTGCGGACGAACACGCAAGCGATCCAGGTGAAGCCACCGTTTCTTCAAACATGGGTGAAAAAACAAGGGATGCCTTGAAAACTCTCACAAAACGTGAAGAAAATGTATTACGTCTCCGCTTTGGTATTGACTCTGCAAAGGATCATACACTGGAAGAAGTTGGCCAGGATTTTGAAGTAACACGGGAACGTATTCGTCAAATTGAAGCAAAAGCACTGCGAAAATTACGACATCCTACTCGTTCAAAATTACTCAAATCATTCTACGAATAAAATATAACTCCGGTTTAAGCTTCAAGTTCAGAAAGTTAATTTTCTGTACTTGCTGCTTTAACCTCGAACCATGAAACTGGTCTTGCCTGTATGAGGTTGCTCCGGAATTTGTTTGTTCTGCTGACCTTCAGCATCTTGACTGCTGTCAGCGCACCGGCGCAAACGACCGATCCTTCCAGCCCTGTCTTAATCAACAATGTTGAGTTGCTGCGCCGCGGTAAGCAAATCAGCGTTCGTCTACTCACCAACAAAGCTCCCGATTACGAAATAACTGAGAATCTTGCCGCCAGAACTTTGGTGATAAAATTCAAAAACGCACGTACTGTTTTTGCAGACGGACGTCAGGAACGCCTATTTAATGACTCGCAACTGGCAGGAATCCGTTTTTCAGCAATTGAGGGTGACAGTTGGGCACAGTTCAAATTACTGCAAAAAGATTTAAGTTATTCCGTCAGTTCTCTTGGCAAGCAGTCTGGAGTACAAATTGATTTCCGCCCTGCATTCCAACTTCAACCATTGCCTGATCCTCCGGAAGACGCGGTGTATGAGCTTTCTGCAGTTGATTTTGATTCCGGCAACGCAAATTTTACCCGTTTAACTTTCAGTTTCAGCAAAGCATCCCGGATTACAACAGCGGGTGCTGTTCCGGAAGATAAACAACCACCCCGGATTTTCTTACTGGAAGACAGCCGACAAACGCGGCTGACAATCCGACTGCCTAATACTTTAGCTAAAAAAGAGCTGGATAAGCTGCAATATGCAGGATCCCGTTTAGAACTGGCAGCACTCACTTCAAATGTAAACCAAACCTTTATTGAATTAAAACTCAAAGCCACCGCGGTGAGTGTGGAGCGGCATTTTGTTTCAAGTCCTTTGCAATGGATACTTGACATTCATGGGACTCCATACAAGAAAAAAACTGCTGTTGCAGTAGCGGAAGGTGAAAAACTGAGTCCGGAAGAAATAGCGCTGTTGGAAGCTGAGAAAAAAGCACGCCGGATTAGAAGTTCTAAAATCAATCCCATTCTTCAACTTGGTGAAAATGCTTTTCGTACCAGAAATTATAATGAAGCAGTGAAACAATTCAGGGCAGCTTATGCTTTGGGCAAGTCTCACACTCAGGAAGAGTTTGGTGATCCGCTTCATCCTTTAGCAGCCAGAGCGCTTTTCCGCATCGGAGACACGATCTACACCATGCTTGAGCGCCGCATCGGTGACAATTATCACCAGGCAGTTGACGCTTACAAAACAGCTATCCGCATCACACAGGACGCAGATAAGCTTGCTCAGGAGAATGGTGAACAGTTTGCGACGACCTCCCTTTTGCCTCACGCTAATTTCCGGATCGGACGCGCTTATCAAAAAATGAATTTTCAGCATGAGGCTGCAGTTTACTATAAAATTTTGCAGGAACGTTTTCCCAATTCAATACAGGCCAACGATGCAAATTTTTGGCAGGGCATGAGCCGGATTGAGCAAAGACAATGGGAAAACAGCATCACAAATTTTAAAGAATATTTACGTTCCACGCCTCAACCAAAATATTTTGCAGTTACACATTATAAGATGGCACAAGCTTATTATCAGCTTGAGCGTTACATCACCGCGAGGGAATTTTTTGACATTGCACGTAATGCGGACAAGGAATATGTCAAAGATGACCCAACCCTCTTATTTCACATGGGGGAGACTTATTATGAAAATGCGGATTATGTGACCGCACGTGAAATTTTCCGCATCCTCTTGCAAAAATATCCAAAAGCGGATTTTTCAAAATTGGTAGCGCTGCGTTTAGGTGATTTTCTGCGTGACGAAGGCAAAGAAGACGAGGCAATTCAGGCTTACAAAAAGGCCATCAGCAGTTACACCAGAGAGATTGCTTTGCTGGGCAAATTACGAATTGCGAATATACAGGCAAAACGTCCGTATACTGATGAATACCTTGAGGCAATCAAGGTTTATGATGAAATCCCCAGACTCTATCCGGAAACTCCACAGGCAGAAGAAGCCATGCTCCGGAAAGGGTTGACTCTTACACTTTATGGATCATACTCACCTGCCATAAAAGCTCTGGAAGCTTTCATGGAGAAGTATCCTCAAAATGTGTATGTGCGCAAAAATGTAATTCAGGAAAACATTGACGAAAACCTCAAAGGACTGATCGACAGCTATTTTCGTCAGGATGACATGCTTGCTCTGGTAAGTGCCTATAGTGATTATAAAGCGAAATATCTGTTCAATTTCCGCTTTGACACAACACTCTTTCAAACTGCGGTTGCTCACCGCAAACTAGGATTTTTTGATGAAGCACTGGATATTTTACGTTTCCTCGAGACACGTTCCGGTGGAACAGTTGGTGAATTGGTGCAACTTGAAAAAGCACAGGCATTGCTTGAAAAAGGAGATCTTACAGAAGCAAGAAACACTGTAGCCAAATTTCTGCAACAGTACCCCAATAGTTCTTATGATGCAGAAGCACGGCAGCTACTGGCACGGATATACAGACAGCAAAAATCCTACCCCAGAGCACTGCTTGTTTACCAGCAAACCCTGCAGAAATACGATCAAAACAAGCAACCACTGTTAGCGGAAATAGTTCCGGAACTCTATTATGATTTAGCTGAATTACAGGAGGAAACCGGAAATTTTGTTGAAGCAGGGGAAGCTTTTCAGGATGCAATTTCAAGTTACAATCATCCACTTGATCATCAGGACACTCCTGAATATATTATCAAAAGCCATTTCCTGACTGCAGATATGCACAACAAAGCACTAAATGATGAGACTGCGCTGAAGAGCTATCAACAGGCAATTTCACTTTATGCCGACAAAACGAACAAAGAAATAATTGAACGCGTTTTTTGGGCACGTTATCAAATCGGAGCTATTTACACACGGCAGGATGAAGACCAGCTCGCATTAAAAGTTTTCAAACAACTGATGGATGAAAAGACAGGTGAGGGGCAACTGTGGAAAAAACTTGCTACAGAAAATCACCGGGCAATTTCCAGAAAATTAGCCTACGATGCTTATCTCAAGGAGTGAT
>JABGPG010000201.1:22100-44453 GCA_018645085.1 Deltaproteobacteria bacterium | reverse complement strand
CATTCCGGTGTGTCGGAGTGCGGCCGTCAAAATATTGTGCCTGCCATGTTTTTGACATTACTACATTTCCACGTCAAAGAAATCTGCCATACCCTCACCGGTCGCTCCTGCCATTTCCGCTTCTGACTGTTTGATTTGCGCGAGGTCTATTTTACCTTCCAGACTCAAGGTGCCGAGGTAAAACTTTTTGTAACGCACCACCGCCCAGGCACGTCCGATTCCAAGTGTGAGGATTACAAACAGCAAAAATATCAGTGATTCCCAAAGCCACTTTCCGCCGTAAAGAGTTGAATTTATCCGCGCTTCTCCATAAGCAGTATGCTGCCAGAAATAACGCTGAAGATTTGCTTTTAACCAGAACAGATAGATGCCTAATGTGAGCAGCGTCAGCAGAGTGCCTTTGAGCCAGATGCTAAAAACCTCTTTCCCCTGACCGTCATAACTAAACGGTATATTTCCGAAAGTTGTTTTGCTGGTCCAGTAGTCCTGAAAACGGTTAAGATAAAAAGGATAATAAAAGCCAAGGCTCAGCAGTGACAGTAACCAGCCCCTGGAAACGAGAATGATAGTTTCCTTGAATGTTCCGAGAAAACGGAAGCGGATTCCTCGCCAGGAAGTACGGCTCATGCGGTAACGTCTCGCACCAACCGACGCAATCATAATCAGCATGAAAAAGATAAAAGCATAGAGGATTCCCGTCAACGCCAGTAGCCAATCATTATAAATAACGGCGAGAATTCCTTCATAAGCAAAATCCAAAACCACTAAAACAACTATAGCTTTGCCCAGTCCGATGAGCATCTCCCGGCCTGTGCCGTGAAATTGAAAATCGCTGTCGTTAATTCTGCTTGCACCGTAATAGTAACGCAGTTGTCTGGCTTTGGCCCATGGATAGTAAATGCCTAAAGTCAACACATTCAGCAGGAAATTTTTAAGCAAAATCCCAAAAAGTTCCGCACCATGTCCGTTAAACTCTAACTGCCATATTCCTTCAAGCGTGGTTTCCGCCTCAGGACTTTCCGCATCCGCAACAAAATCCTGTTCCGCATTTTCCGGATTTAATGCTTCCTCCCTGTTCAGCACCTCATCAAATTCACTCTGCTCTTTGTCATCTTCAGGAATATCCGCCATTTCTTTCTCTCTGCTTAAGTCAAAAAGTGAACTACTGCTAATTATTCTCTAAATCTCTTTCGCCTTTTTCATAGAGTGTTTCACGTCCCAGACGATCAAGGCACGCTTCTGCAGTCCACGGAAACATCAACGATCCACAACGTGCGTCACGGTACATACGTTCCAGCGGAAAAGTTTTCAGCATCGAACGTCCCCCGCAGGTTCGAATAGCCAAACGGCAAATATCAACCGCACCCTCCATGGTGGTGTACTGAGAAGTATAGGCACGCAGTCTGGCGGATTTTCCGGGGTTCACCTTTATTTCATGAATTGAGCGGATAAACAAGGCACGTATTTGTTCCAGTTTAATAAACATTTCTGCCACAGCGTATTGTTTTGCAGGATGCTGACGCGTTTTACTGCCCTGCGCTTCCGGGTTTTCTCCACGCAAATACTGAACCGTAAAGTCGTAAGCTCCCTGGGCGATGCCCACATAAGTTGCGGAAAGAGTCATAAACATATGAGGAATATTTTTAGCTGCTAAATGATAGGTTCCACGCGGCATGAGCTGTGCGTTGTCCGGCACAAAAACATCTTTCATTAACAGATTCCTGGAAACAGTCCCGCGCATTCCCAAAGGATCCCATTCACCGGAAATACTGAATCCGGAAGAATCAGTGGGAACCGCAATATACATCGTATCCAGAGCACTCAGTTCCGGTTTCTCTTCGGTACACAAAATCCCGTAATGCGTTGCCGCGCCTGAAAGTGACGCAAAAATTTTCCTGCCGTTCAGGATCCAACCACCCTCTACTTTTTTGGCGGTTGTGCCGAAAGGTGATTTGCCGGCCGCAGCTAAGTTTCCTTCAGAAAATGTCTGTGCGTAGAGTGCGCCGTCTTCCACAATCCGTTTATAATGCAGCGTACGCAGGGATTCCATTTCCACTTGCTGTTCCGGACTCAGGTCCAGACCGTCCAGCATATCGCCGATCCACAAAGTAGTTGAAGCATGCATATTGAAACTCAGCGCGGTGGCGCCGCAGTGACGTCCCAGTTCTGAAGAGACCATCATGTAAGTCGCATAATCATGACCTAGCCCGCCGAAACGTTCCGGAACACACATGCGGTGAATTCCGGATTCGCGCAGATCATCATAATTTTCCAGCGGATTGCAGGCTTCACGGTCTATCTGTGCGGCACGCGGTGCAATCTTTTCACGACCTACTTTTCCAGCAGTGTTGATAATTTTTTTCTGTGAATCACTCAGCTTTAAATCACTGAATAAATCTGCTGCTTCTTTCATAATGTCCTGTCTGTAATTGGGTTGTCTGCATGACGCTTGATGAACTCAAAAAGCAGCTCATTGAATTTTTCTGTTTGTTCTAAACTGGCTAAATGTCCTGCTCCGGTCAGACATTTAAAGTGTGAATCAACAATTTTAGCAGCCATTTTTTGCATCATTTTTGGAGGTGCGAGACTGTCCTGATCTCCACAAATAAGAAGTGTCGGTGTTTGAATCAGGGAAAGCGCTTCTCGGCGGTCAAAGCCCAGCAGACATTTTACAGCAGCTCGGTAAACTTCCGGCGGACACTGGGTAATGCTGTCAGTAGCTTTTTCCACTAAGTGCGGTGCTGGATTTTCGCCAAAAAGACTGTCTACCATACGCGAAGCAACTGCCTCCATTCCACCTCCTTCATCCAGAGGTTTTAAGCGCTGACGGATAAAATTCTGCTGCCATTCTCCATCGGCTTTTCCAAAGGCGGAACTGCTGGCATAGAGAGTCAGTGAACTTACACGCTTTGCCTGCTGAAGCAGAAATTCCTGCGCCACCATGCCTCCCATCGAATGACCGACGAGGTGAATTTTTTCTGCGGAAAAAGTGTCCAGAAGACTAGCCAGAGACGCGGCCAGGTCGGGAAAGTTCATTTCGGAGAGAGGCGGAGAGTCACCGTAACCCGGCATGTTCCAGGCCACGGCCTGAAAATGCTTTCCGAAAAAAGACAACTGCGGTTGCCAATATTCAGCATTACCTCCTATGCCGTGTAAAAAAACAATCACATCTCCTGAACGGCCGTTTCTTAAATAAGTCGGAACTGCAGTCATACTGCTAAATCGCCCTGAAGTACACCATCTTTTACCACTGTTTCACCGTCGAGCTGAATTGTGCATTTTCGTACAGGCAGATCAAAATGCCCCTGCGTGTAACGTCCCGCCGTTTCATTGGCACCGGTGGAATAAAGAAAATTGCCCGCAAAAGCGCGCAGTTCAGTACCGTTGAAATCCCGCTTGTCATACATGGCCATTGACTCCCAGCGGGCTTGTGGATTCATGCCCCAGCCTACATGCGAAACCGCATAAGCTGCCGGATCTTTCCAGGCAGCTGTGTATTCCCGGAATAACTCCGCATCCACGCCGTTTCCGCTGATTTTGGTGATTGTGTCATCCTCAATCCTCAGTTCAACAGCTGATTCAAGATAACGTTTGAAGGTTAAATTTACATCACCGGGAGCGAGTACAAGTGTGCCGTTGACAGATTTTTCTTTTGGAAAACACAGACACAAACCGCCCGGCCAATGTGACACCAAACCCGGACGGTCTGCATATGCCCAGGACGCGCCGGGAGACGCATCCGCAAGATCAATTCGTAGATTTGTGCCTGCCGCGGAAGTGACTGTCATCATTTTTGCGGACTTGAGTTTTTTCAAACCAAGCTTCACTTTTTTCGTCAATTCAGGATCAGGAAGTAAACGTTCCAAAGCTTCAGGATGTTCGTTGCTGATCATCAAAATACGTGCACCGTTCTTGACAATATCAGCAACTTCCGGTGCATGGAGCAAGCCTTCAACAGTTAAATCGACGACCAGTTCAGAATGTGACAACGCTTCCACAACCGGTTTTATTCCCTGCAATGCAACGCTGGCTCCGGTAGAGCGAATCGGAATGTTCGTGTTTAATTCCGCTGTCGGAATGATCACGTGAAAAGCCTGTGCGCCAAGACGGTGCAGCGCCAGTTCGCTGAGCTGAACATTTACCGGACGGGACTGACTTTCCGAAAGTATCGCGACCACGGTGCCTGACTCGACCTTGCAGTGTTTAAAAACCGCGGCGAATGTCTCAATCCACTTTCCTTCTATCCTCTCCTGCAACATCTGCTTTCCTTTCTTTCAGTGAGTATGCTGAACTCAATTGCGTATTACTGCTGCAGTGCCGCCCACATATCCTGGTCACGCTGAGCAGTCCAGATACGCGGATGGTCAATTCCGTTTGACTCATCGTAGGCCCGAGCCACATTGAACGGTAGACAATGTTCATAAATCGCATAGTCCGAATATTTTGGATCACATACGTCGCGGCAGGCGGAAAAAGCATCCTTGAGCGACCAGCCCTTTGCGGCAGCTGCGGCAACCGGAGTGTATGTGTCAGTCAGGAATGACTGAGTAAGATGAATCGCTTCGGAAACCATGTCCGGAGTCGTGAGAGCATCTCCACGTCCAGGAACAAGCGCCTGCGGATTGAAGCTTTTGAGCAGACCAATCGTTTCTGGCCAGTCGTTGAAATGCGCATCACCGCAGTAACACGCCGAACGGTATTCCACTGTGTCACCGGAAAACATGATGCCGGAATCCGGAACCCAGACTACTGTGTCTCCAGCAGTGTGAGCACGTCCGAGATGCATGATCTCAACCCGGCGTTTTCCGAGATAAACAGTCATCTTGTCTGTGAAAGTCAGGCTGGGCCACGTCAGTCCCGGAATTGAATCCGCGGATTGAAACAAACGTGGGAAGCGGCCGTACTCACTGTCCCAATCCTCCTGACCGCGTTCGTGAATGAGTGCATGAGTTTTTGCAGAGGCGATGATTTGCTCCGGCTGATATGCAACTGCGCCCAAAACTCTTACTGCATGGTAGTGACTCAACACCACGTATTTTACCGGTTTGTCAGTTACCTCACGGATATGTGACAGCACTTTCTTTGCCATCACCGGAGTTGCCTGTGTGTCGATTACCATCACTTCGTCATCACCGATAATGATGCCTGTATTTGGATCACCTTCCGTTGTGAAGGCATAAAGTCCCTCTCCGAGTTGTGTGAAAGTAATAGTTTTTTCCTCCAGATCACCCTGTGAAGCAAATGCTTTTTTTGTCATATTTTCCTTTTTGAATTGATGTTGCTTAGGTTAAATTATTTAAGAGTTATTGTGCCTGCTTATTCGGTAAATGGTTCCCTCGCAATCCGCATTACTTCTGAGAGCACCTCGCTGTCACCGATGTGATTTGCAAGTAACAGGATCATTCGTGACTGCAGTTCAAGACTTTGCGCTTCGCTGAGTCCATCATGTAAACGGATCAACTGATTGTAAAATCCATCCGGATCTTCAATTTTCGGTTCGAGGTTCAGTTTCATATTAGCTTATTTTTTAGTTGCATGTTGCCGTGTTCAGTGCACTTCGGATTTCATCCAAAGAAAACGTTTTCCAACGTGCGCAGATGTGCTGATCCGGACGCAGCAGATAAGTTGTTCCGTTACGGGCATCGTAACGTAGAGCAGCAAGTCCCTGCAAGTCGAATACGGAAACGCCTTGAGATTCCGGCTTGAGACCAATCAGCAGCGGCTTAACCGGCACTAAGTTTTGACTCAAGCTGCGTAGTTCTGCCTCAACAAGCTCCGGCACTGCGTCTTCCGTAAAGTAGAGCAGAGTGAACTCACCTTTGAGTTGACTCAGCAGCCAGCTTTCACCTTCCGGAGTTTGTAGAGGAGCATCCGCTGCCGGTGCTCCAGGCATTAGTTTTCCGGACCATGAGTCAACATCAGCGGTATTCAGCATGGAATCGCGGTGAATTGTAGGAGTTGAGAGTCGACCGCTGTTGATGAGCGGTCTCGCGAATTTATACTGCTTTGCGAGGGACAGCACCGCATTGCGGTATGCAAGACTGACCACACCTTTCGGTGCAATAAAGTCAGTGCTTTGAGTTGAATGCCGGATATTCTCTTCTGCCGCGTATGTACGTTCTGCGTCGTAACTGTCGAGCAGACTTTCCGGAGCAAGTTCTTTGAGTACGAGCTGGAGTTTCCAGGCGAGATTTTCCGCATCCTGAATACCACTGTTTGCACCTCGTGCTCCAAACGGCGAAACCTGATGCGCCGCGTCTCCAGTAAATATCACCCGTCCATGCACGAAATTTCGAATACAGCGGCTCTGGAAACGATAAACACTGATCCATTCCAGATCCGGTTCAATCTCATTTCCAAGCATTCCTCGTACACGCCGCATCACGTTTTCGATCTGCATTTCCTCTGCAGCATCTGCTTCAGGTCCGATCTGAAAATCCAACCGCCAGACATCATCGGGCTGCATATGAAGCAGTGCAGAATCTGCATCCGTGAAAGTCGGTGCAAACCAGAAACGGCGTACGGGCGGCATATCCGCTTTGGTTTTAATGTCTGCAATCAGGAACTGATCATCAAATGTGCGACCCTCAAATTCAAGCCCCAGCGATTTTCGGCAAAAACTCCTCGCACCGTCTGCAGCAATCAGCCAGTCACAATCAAGTTGATAAGCACCGTCCGGAGTACCAACTGTAAGACGCACGCCGTTTTCTCCGGAATCTATTGCCTGCAGTTCACTGCACCAGCGCAGATCAATAAATTCCCGTAGCTCCTGCGCACGTTCTATTGCGTACAGTTCAAGATAATACTGCTGGAGGTTAATAAACGCCGGAAACTGATGACCCTCTTCCGGAAGCAGATCAAACTCAAAGACCTCGTCATCACCGAAAAATACGACGCCTTTTTTCCATGTCACTCCTTTTTCCAGCAAACGCCGTCCCAGTCCAAGACGTTCACAAACCTCAAGTGTACGTTTAGCAAAGCAGATGGCGCGTGAACCAACACTAATTGTGTCCTGTGCCTCCAGCAAAATTACCGGAACCTGCTTGAGAGCAAGATCAACAGCCAATGCCAAACCAACCGGACCTGCACCTGCAATCACCACAGGATGCCTTACCGGAACTTTAGCATCCTGGTCAGCGTTGCGACGATACTCGAATTTTGGATATTCGTAGGGCATTGCTTAACACTGCTTGAAAAAGTTTATGAGAGTTTATTGTTGATTTTAAGGAAGTACGTGTTTTTCAATAAAACGCGAGCTACTTAAGGCATATAAGAAGGCAGAAGCAGCACTAGTCCAGGCACAAAAACCAGCAAGGCCAAACGAATTACATCTACGATGAAAAATGGAATGATGCCTTTAAAGATGGTACCGGTAGGAACTTCAGGCAGAACGGAGCGGATTACAAAAACATTGAGTCCAATCGGCGGTGTAATCAGGCTGATTTCTGTAACAACCACCACAATTACGCCAAACCAGATTAAATCAAATCCCAAGCCTTCCACAATCGGATAAAAGATAGGTATGGTCAGTAAAATCATTGAGAGACTTTCCAGTACTGCACCCAAAATGAGATATATTCCTAAAATAGCAAACAACACTGCCAGCGGAGACCAACCCAGAGTTTCTACAAAATTGGCTAAATCATCCGGTAATCCTGCGATATTGACGAAATTCGAAAACATAATTGCGCCGATCAGGATGAAAAAAATCATCGCAGTCGTTTGCGCGGATTCAACCAGAACGCGGTAGAGCGTAAGCCAGCTCAGACGCCTACGTCCCAGCGCAAACACAAATGCACCACTGGCTCCTATTCCGGCTGCTTCCGTGGGTGTGAAGATGCCAAGGTAAATCCCGCCGATCACAATGACAAAAAGCACAACAATGCTCCAGATACCTTTCAACAGGTGGAAACGTTCGAGCATCGGTACTCTTTCCGCCTTTGGGCCAAGTTTCGGATTGATAGTAGTCACTACCCAGACCGTTGCCATATAGCCGAATATTCCAATAATGCCGGGAATGATTCCGGCAGCAAAAAGTTTTCCGATGTCCTGCTGTGTCATAATTCCGTAAAGTACAAGAATTACACTTGGCGGAATTAAGATGCCTAGTGTTCCGCCTGCAGCAATAACACCTGTTGCCAGAGAATCAGCATAACCGTATTTACGCATCGAAGGCATGGCGACTTTTGTCATCGTAGCTGCAGTGGCGAGGGAGCTTCCGCAAACAGCGCTGAAACCTCCGCAGGCCAGTGCTGTGGCCATTGCAAGTCCACCGCGGCGGTGACCCAACCAGGCGTTTGAAGCTGCGTACAGTTCATCCGAAAGTCCCGCATGCGTTACAAAGTTGCCCATTAAAATAAACAACGGAACCACCGAAAGTCCATAATCCAGACCTGTTTCCATGGTTACACCGGCAACCATAGCCAATGACGGATCCCAGCCGATCATCCCGACTAGACCGAAAAAACCGACTATTCCCATCGCAAACGCAATCGGAACACCGATAAACATGACCACCATCAGGATGGCAATGCCACTTAACCAAATTTCGATGGAGCCTCTTTGCTGTTAGAAAATGTTAAGTAATCTGCTGTCATTGTTTTTCCTTAGTACGGTAAATTCTGACAAACTGTATGGCAATAATGAGGGTGCTGAAGGCCATCATCAGCGTCATAAAAAACGCTACCGGCGCAATCGGCAGCAGCAGATACGCCGTTTCATCACCCTGTTCCAGCATCTCCGCTGCCTTGATCCACATACGCCAGGCCATCACAGCCAAAACAACGGCCATGATTGCCTGCGTGATCAGACGTTGTAAATGCAGAATTTTTGGAGAAAGAATACCGACAATTAAATTTACGCTAACATGCTGATTTGCACGTGAAACCAAAGGCAGCCCGGCAAAGATCAGCATGGCCATCATGATTTCAGTCAATTCAAATGCACCTGGGAGCGGGGCGGAAAAAAGATAACGCCCCAGAACATCAATGAAAGTGATAATCATCAGCAGCATCAAGACTGACGCAGCCAGTAAACCCAGAGCTTTATCAAGCCCCAGCTCCCAACGTGTCAGCGTGACACGCTCATGATTTTCAACAGTCTCAGACATCACTCCCATCTCCATTAAGCTTTAATAAGAAGCAGCTTCCGCACGGAGCATCTTCAATACAGCCGCACCATCTATACCTTTGGCTTTTGCACGCGCAACAACTTTCGCTTCAATATCGGAAAGTTTATTACGCAGTTCCGCCATCATAGCACTGCTTGCTGTCTGCAGACTCATCCCTGCATCCTGCATAGCAGCCACACCTGCGCGGTCCGCTTTATTCCAACCCTTTCCTGCAAGTTTGGCAAACTCTTCTCCGGAAACACTCATGACTGCCTGCTGATCCTCTGCACTCAACTTGTTCCAGGCTTTTTCACTCATAACGAGGAAAAAACTGGTGTTGTAGAGACCGCCCGGAACATAGGTCGCATATTTGAGAACCTTGCTGAGCTTAAATGATCTAATGGATTCTTTAGGAAAAAAGATTCCGTCAGCAACTCCACGGGAGAGGATTTCATAGGATTTGGTCGCAGGCTTGAGCATGGTCACAATGTTCAGTGCTTTACCAACATCGGAAACAACTCCGCCACCGACACGGATTTTCAGACCTTCCAAATCAGCGGGCATATTGATCGCACGTTTGGAGTTATAAATATGTCCAGGACCATGTGTCATCAGGCCCAGAAGTTTTACTCCGGAGTGTTCATTTGCCGCAGCCAGATATTTTTGATGTACACGCCAGTAGGCTACCGAAAGTGCTTCTGCGTCATCTCCCAGAAATGGTAATTCTACGAGTTGAGTTACTGCAAAACGACCAGGTGTGTAGCCGTGTACTCCCCACGAAATATCTGCAATTCCGTCTTTTGCCAAATCAAAAGCGGCAGGCGGCTTGCCCAGTGCTTTTTTGAGGATATTGACTTTTATCCGGCCGTTACTGGCTTTTTCCACCTTCTTGGCCCACGGAAAAATCATATCTGCGGCAATCGGGTGTTTGGGTGGAATCCAGTTCGACAGGCGCAAAGTTGTTTTTGCGCTGGCAACTGAAATCATCAGCATTGAGGCTGCTGAAAGGCCTATGATGGTTGCAATTATTTTATTCATATTCCTCCAAGGATTATGATTTCTCCCAGATTTATAGAACAATGTCGAAATCCCGGGGAGATTTCAGGCTTTCGATTTCCCTGACGGCACGATCCGTCAAGGTCTTATTGCCAAACAGCATCCTGAAATTTTGGCAAACAAGCACGAATATTTTCTCAAGCTATCATTGGTTTGCAGATCAATCCAGTTTTAAAACCGTCTGGAGAAAAGTTAAATCTGCACGGTTTAATTTTTTCACGCCTAAAAACTGCTTCCAACTCTTAAGGCAACGGTTTTAGACATGCTCTGTGCACCGCGTAAATGGTACGTACTTTCGTAAGTTTGTAAGCAGGACTCAGTACAGTTTGTCTGGTTCATTCTCATGCAGTTTTTTGCGCCACGAGCGTGAGGATCGTGTAGACTGCAACCGTCTCATCCTGTTGATTAGTCACTTCCACGGCCCATGACACCACACCCTGCGGCTGTTCGCCTTCACGCGGTGCTTTGGGAGTTTTAGTTTTACAGGTCAGTCTGGCCTGTATCGTATCCCCAATATAAACCGGTTGGGTGAAACGCAGGTTTTCAAGACCATAATTCGCCAGCACCGGACCCGGTGCAGGATCAACAAACAAACCAGCCGCTGCGGAAAGTATGAAATAACCGTGTGCGACACGACGCTCAAATACCGGCGATTCCTGCACTGCAACTTCGTCAACGTGGGCGTAAAACCAGTCTCCGCTCAGCGCCGCGAAATTCACAATATCCGCTTCTGTGATCGTGCGGCGGTGCGTCACCAGAGTTTCGCCTATTTCCAGCTCGTTAAAGTATTTCCGGAAGGGGTGCACTTTATCCTGAGGCTGAGCCGCGCCTTTGGTCCATTCTCCGGTGATAGCGCTCAAAGTAGAGGGCGAGCCCTGAAGCGCGGTACGCTGCATATAGTGCAGAACACCACGGGCTCCTCCCATTTCTTCACCGCCGCCGGCACGTCCGGGACCGCCGTGAACGAGGGTCGGCATCGGCGAACCGTGGCCGGTGGATTCAGGTGCACTTTCACTGTTGAGAACCAGTACCCTGCCGTGATACGGAGCAATTCCAAGCACAAGCCTGCGCGCTACCGCGTCATCTGCAGTAACAACTGAACCGACCAGACTTCCACCGCCCTTTGCCGCAAGTTTAACTGCTTCGTCCAGATCTGAGTATGGCATGACAGTATTGACCGGACCAAAAGCCTCAATCCCGTGAACGGAATCAGTGAGTAACGGTTCCGCGCAGTAAAGCAGAGTCGGTTCGTAAAACGCACCTTTTGTACGGTCTGCATCCAGAATTTCAAACTCTTCATTTTCTCCGTAAACCAGTTCAGTGTCTTGCCGTAATTCAGCCACACGCTCCTTAACTTCCCTGAGTTGATCCATGCCTGCCAGACTGCCCATACGCACACCTTCCGCATCCGGATGTCCGATACGGACTGTTGACAAGCGTTGCTTGAGTGCGTCGATTACGGTCTGAGTCATCTTTTCCGGAACAATTGTTCGGCGGATCGCTGTGCATTTTTGTCCGGCCTTAGTCGTCATTTCACGTACAACCTCTTTGATGAAAATCGTGAATTCATCCATCTCTGCTGTAACGTCCGGTCCAAGGATAATGCAGTTGAGTGAATCGGCTTCCATGTTGAAGCGGATTGCCTTTTCGATGATGTTTGGATGACTCTTGAGCTTACGTCCCGTGGATGCTGAGCCTGTAAAAGTGACAACATCCTGACTTTCCAGGTGTTCAAATAAATCACCTACAGATCCGCAGATCAACTGCAGCGCTCCTTCAGGGAGAAGTCCTGATTCAAGCATTACCGCTACCATTTTTTCAGTGAGGTAACAGGTTTGACTAGCGGGTTTTACAATGGCGGGCAGTCCTGCAAGAAAGCTGGTTGCCAGCTTTTCCAGCATACCCCAGCATGGAAAATTGAAGGCGTTGATATGAACCGCAGTACCTTCCAGCGGTGTGCAGATGTGCCTGCCGATAAAACTTCCGGACTTGGAAAGCGGTGAGACATCACTTTCCAGTTGAAAAGTCTCGTTAGGAAACTCACGGCGTCCGATTCCGGAATAGGCAAAGAAGGTGGCAATCCCTCCTTCAATGTCCACCCACGAATCCGCCCGCGTAGCTCCGGTTGCAGTGGATAGTCCGTAAAATTCTTCCTTACGGTTCATCAGGTACTTTGCCAAATCTTTGAGCAGCAAAGCCCGTTCGTGAAAAGTCATGCCGCGAAGTACCGGACCACCTGTGTCACGCGCATATTCTAGCATTGCCTGAAAGTCCAGTCCGCTGCTCGTAACTTGCCCCAGTTCTTCTCCGGTCACTGCATGTAAAACGACCTGCCCCTGACCTTCACCTGCTGTCCATTTACCGAGAGCGTAACTTTTAAATTTTTGACTCATGCTTAATCCTTTTCACGTTTGTCGACAATCCGGCGGGCTTTACCCATGGAACGTTCCACTCCGCCCGGCTGCTGCATTTGTACCTGTACACTGACACCGATACGGTTCTTGACCTGTTGACTGAGCCGAGCAGAACTTTCCTCAAGTACAGCACCACTCAATCCGGATTCCTTAGGTTCGATCAGCAGAGTCATCACGTCCAGCCGTTCCTCACGTGTAAGTTCGATTTGATAATTTGGAGAAAGCCTGGAATCTTCAAGGAGAATTTCCTCAATCTGAGTTGGAAAGACGTTCACACCACGGATGATCATCATATCGTCGGAACGTCCCGTAATCTTTTCCATGCGGCGCATAGTACGGTTTACTCCGGGCAGCAGCCGGGTTAGATCACGTGTTCGGTAACGAATCACCGGAAACGCTTCCTTGGTCAGGGAAGTAAAAACCAGTTCACCCTGCTCACCGTCAGGCAGCACTTCTCCACTTTCCGGATCTATTACCTCGGGATAAAAGTGATCCTCCCAGACGTAAAGACCGTCCTTTTCGACAGCACACTCGTTTGCGACTCCTGGACCGATCACCTCGGAAAGACCGTAGATGTCAACTGCATCAATGTCAAACAACTGCTCAATCTCACAGCGCATTTTATGGGTCCACGGTTCTGCGCCGAATATACCAACCTGCAGACTTGTTTTGCGTGCGTCAATTCCCTGTCTTGCAAACTCGTCGGCCAGAACCAGCAGGTATGACGGAGTGATCATGATCACCCGTGGTTCGAAATCCTGAATCAACTGTACCTGACGTTCTGTCATTCCTCCGGAAACAGGAATCACCGTGCAGCCCAGCTTTTCTGCCCCGTAATGCGCACCTAGACCTCCTGTGAAAAGACCATAACCGTAGGCCACATGAACCACATCGCCCGGACGTCCACCGGAAGCCCATATTGAACGGGCGCAAACTTCTGCCCAGGTATCAACATCCTTTTGCGTGTAACCAACCACAGTCGGCTTGCCTGTTGTACCGCTGGACGCGTGAATGCGTACCACCTCTTCACGCGGTACTGCAAACATTCCGAAAGGATAATTGGAGCGCAGGTCGTGCTTGGTCGTGAATGGAAACTTTGACAGGTCTGACAGGGAAAGGCAGTCGTCAGGATGCACTCCGGCGTTCTCAAAAGCCTGCCGGTAATGCGGTACATTTTCGTAAGCACTTTTTAAGGTGCTCTGCAGACGCCCCAGCTGCAGTGACTGCAACTCGTCTTTGCTGGCGGTTTCGATAGGATGCAGATTTATCGAATCGTGTTTCATGGACTCCTCTTCTCAGTTATGATAAAAAGCTAAATAACCACATGCACTGCTGTTTTATTTGAACCATCCGGAACACAGCGGGCAATAAGAATTAGTTGTTTTTTCCTGAAATCTCTTTGTACTCTTTGTACTCTGTGCTTAGTAATCTGTCCCTTCTTCTTCACGGAGAAATCACCGGACCTGTTGTTTATTCTTCCGGCAGCACCGTTCCGGAAATGGTTCGCGAATTCCCCCTGAAATGAGCAATTGTTTCCCCGTCTCCATTCTGAACATGTATATCGTAAATACCGTTGCGCCCACTTTTCATGGTTTCCTCAGCGCTTGCTGTCAGCGTTTCCCCCGCTTTTCCGGGAACAAGGAAAGTGATTGCGCAGTGCAGTGCGACAGTTCTCTGGTTGTGCGAATTACAGGCATAAGCAAAAGCAGAATCCGCCAAAGTAAAGATAAGACCTCCGTGACAAATTCCGTGACCGTTGATCATCCAGTCCTGCACCTGCATTGACATTACGCAGCTGCCGGGCTGTATCGTTTTGATCTCTATACCAAGGTGCCTGGCCGTATGGTCGAGCTTGTACATTTCCCTGGCTGTTGCCTCCGCAACTGCTTGTCTGCCTGCATGATCGTTCATCAGCGTCCTTTAAATACTGGAGTCCGTTTTTCGAAAAATGCCGATACTCCTTCACGGAAATCTTCGGATTGGCCAAGTTCATTTTGCATGTCACGTTCTAAATCAAGTTGAGTATCAAGACTGTTGCCAAAAGACTGCTGCAGCATCTGCTTCGCTGTGCCGAGTGCCTTTGTCGGTTGAGTTGCTAAATGCGCTGCATATCCGCGGGCTTCCGCAAGCAGGTTTTCATCTTCTACAACCTTCCAGATCATACCCCAGCGTTCTGCAGTATCGGCATCAATCGCTTCACCGGTTAAAGCCAGTGCCTTGGCTTTTGCTTCTCCGATTAAACGTGGTAGAAAATAAGTACCTCCGCTGTCTGGAACAAGTCCTATTTTACAAAATGCCTGAATAAATTTTGCAGATTTTCCTGCCAGCAGCAGGTCTCCGGAAAAAGCAAGGTTTGCTCCTGCTCCGGCTGCTACACCGTTGATCGCCATGATTACCGGAATCGGCAGTGCGCGTAACCTTCTGATGAGTGAGTTATAGTTCTTTTCAATCGTTTTCCCAAGTTCCGGAATTTCACTGAGATCGCTGTATGCACCCAGATCTTCTCCGGCACAAAAAGCACGTCCAGCACCGGTGAAAAGCAGTGCCCGGATTTCCGGATTCTGCTCAATCCGCGAAAGTGCTTCACGCAGTTCAACGTGCATAGCCGGTGTGAATGAGTTGAGTGACTCAGGACGGTTGAGCGTGATTTCCGCGTATCCGGAGTTCTCCAGGTATTCGATGGTTTCAAAAGTCATTGCACTATCTGCTCACATTTACGTTTGCTTCTTTTAGGCATTTTTTGCTTAAGGCTGATTAAGTCCTGAAATTCCGTGCAGAAAAACCTGTCCTGCAAGTTCTGCAAATTTTTCGTGACTCACCGGCCCATCTTTGCGGAGCCAGGTAAAAGTCCAGTTGATCATACCCATCAGAGTCATGGCCAGCGGTTTTCGTAATTCCGGTTGCTGCTTCAGCAGTTCCGGACAAAGTGCATCCAGTATCGCGGCGAGTTCACTGACTACTTGACGTTCGCGTGAAGCAATGATTTCATACTGCTCCGGTGCAAGTCGGTTGAGATCGTAAAGCAGCACAAGGTGCGTGTTTTGCGCTGATTCGTAAATCCTCAGTAACTGCTGCAGGAACTCCCTGAACTGTTCTTCAGGTTCCAGCACCAATTCCTTTACATCACTGACAACCTTCAGCAACCGCTGGGTGTGTTCATTAAAAATTTCAAAAAGTACCGCATCTTTGCTGTCGAAGTAGTGATAGAGCGATGCCTTTGAAGAACCGCAGCGTAATGCCAACTGAGTGATTGAGGAATTTGCATATCCCTGTTCTGCGAAAAGCTGTACGGCCTGTTCCAGGATCAGGCTCCGCTTTTCTTCATAATCTCTGGCGCGTGGTCGTGCCATCAGTATCTGAAAAGTTTTTGGTGCTGCATTGTCTTCATAATTTTATTCAACATCAGATGCACTTAAAATGCTCAAAAGGCTGCAGACATTCCAAACAGACACGCAGTGCTTTGCAGGGCGTACTGCCGAATTCACTTTGCAGACGAGTTTTCTCAGAACCGCAAAAAGTGCAGGCCGGAGTTTTTAGGTCATTTCCGGAGGCACATCTACGTTCCGGAGGAGCAATGCCGTAACTGCGTAATTGTTCACGTGCTTCTTCTGTAATCCAGTCTGTCGTCCAGACAGGTGCAATTTTTGTTTTCACCTCAACTTGCGTGTGTCCTGCAGACTGCAGTGCTTCGCGGATACTGAGTTCAATTTCATACATTGCCGGGCAGCCGGAATAGGTCGGCGTGATCGTCACCGTGACGCTCTCCGGCGTTTCCTCCACTTCACGTACAATCCCCATCGAGACCACATCCACTACCGGAATTTCCGGATCAGGAACAGAGCGCAGGCAATCCCAGGCATTTACCATGCAGCTCCTGGATGTGTGCGCTGCATGACCTGCATTTCAGCAAGCAGATAACCTAAATGCTCAGTGTGATAACCGCCACGACTTCCGGATGTCATATACTGGCTGTCTTCGGGTAGCTCGAGTGTTGCTTCCCTCAGGGTCTGTTCAACACTTTCCTGCCACGAAGAGCGCAGCGTTTCCAAATCCGGCGCTATAACTTCGGCTGTCAGAGTATGATCAAGCTCATCCGGCACAAACATTTCCTGCGTAAATCTCCAGAGATCATCGACTGCATCCTGAAGTCGACGGTGGCTTTCTTCCGTTCCGTCACCCAGACGCAGCATCCACTGCTGGGTGTGCCGCAGATGATACTGTGCTTCCTTGAGTGCTTTTGCGCCGATTGCAGAAATTTCTGCTTCTGTAGACAAGCTCAACTGTTCCAGAAAAAGTACATCGTAGACATCGAAAAAAAACTGCCGCGCAATTGTGTAAGCGAAATCACCGTTAGGCTGCTCAACTAACTGCAGGTTACGGAACTCTGCAGAATCACGCAGAAAGGCAAGATCGTCCTCGCTCCGTCCATTTGCTTCTGTTTCGGCGGCAAGTTTATAGAACAGCGAAGCTTGTCCAATCAGATCGAGTGCGATGTTGGCCAGAGCGAGGTCTTCCTCCAACATCGGGCCGTGTCCGCACCATTCTGAAAGACGGTGCCCCAAAACGAGACGATCGTCTGCATGACGTAAAAGATAATTAAAAAGCTGTCCGCGAATTTCTGCATTCAGTGACATCAGAGCCTCACACTGCGTGGAATTTTGTAAAACTGCGGGTGACGGTAAACCTTGTCTTCAGCAGGATCAAAAAACATCGGACTGTCCTCCGGAGTACTGGCGATTATTGCTTCAGCCGGCACAACCCAGAGGCTGGCGGAACCGCGGCGGGCGTACGCGTCACGTGCATTCTGCAGGGCCATTGTACCGTCAGGTGCGTGCAGGCTGCCCACGTGAGTGTGCGGCTTTCCGGATTTTGCCTGTGAAAAAACTTCCCAAAGCGGCATTTTTTCTTCGTTTTCGGCTGTAGTATTTTTTTCCATCTTCATTCTCATTTTTCCGGATGTCTGGCTGAGTAGGCACGTGCGGCTTCACGGACCCAACGGCCATCATTATGTTTTTTGCGCGACATGCGCATCCGCTCACGGTTACACGGGCCGTGTCCCTTAACCACTTGCCAGAATTCGTCCCAGTTGATTGTACCGTAATCCCAGTTTCCGCTTTCTTCATTGAAACGCAGATCAGGATCCGGCAGCGTCAATTTGACAGCCTTCGCCTGCGCAACTGAACCGTTGACGAAACGTTGACGCAGACTGTCATTACTGAAAAGTTTAACCTTCCAGCGCATCAGATCTTCCGAGTTGCTTGAATCCGAATCAGACGGTCCAAACATCATCAGTACAGGCCACCACCAGCGGTTGACCGATTCCTGTACCATTTCTTTTTGTGCTGAATTACCCTGTGCAAGTTTAGTTACGATTTCATAACCCTGTTTGAGGTGGAAACTTTCCTCCTTGCAGATGTGTACCATTGCACGGGCGTAGGGTCCGTATGAACATTTTGCTAAAGGGGTTTGATTGATGATCGCTGCGCCGTCCACCAGCCAGCCGATCACACCGATATCGGCCCAACTCAAGGTAGGGTAATTGAAGATACTGGCGTATTTGGCTTTGCCGGACAGCAATTCGTCCGTGAGGTCGCTGCGGTCAACACCAAGTGTTTCCGCTGCGCAGTAGAGATAGAGGCCGTGTCCGCATTCGTCCTGTACTTTTGCCAAAAGTCCCAGCTTGCGGCGCAGCGTGGGGGCACGTGTGATCCAGTTTCCCTCAGGATACATTCCCACCACTTCCGAATGCGCGTGCTGCGAAATCATCCGGGTGAGCTGGCGGCGGTAAACATCCGGCATCCAGTCCTTGGGTTCAATACGCTCTCCTGCCTGAATGCGTTCCTCAAAACGCTTAACACGCTGTGCTTCATCCAATGCAGTATTTCCGGAAATATCCCGGATGTGCGGTTGTGATTCCATGAGCCAAATTAACGCAGAAAGTTAGATTTCATTAATTAACCGAACGATCGGCCAAATTATAGTAGGTACGTAAAATTTGTCAACCCTTTATTTTAATTTTTTTAAATAAAACGAAAATTATCCGGCTGAAGCTTTCTGCAAATTACAGAAAGATTAGAGATTTTTAAGTTAAAAAACTGGCTGCTGCTGATTTTTGCTTTCGAATTTAATGCTTAAATTTTTACTGAAACACTTGTTAATATTTCCGCTTTTCACAAATTCTGCGAAAAACCTCTAAGCAGCATTTGAAGTGTTTATTCTTTATTTTCAAATATTTACTGTTGCAGTTTTGCTGTCCTGAGGGTCTAAATGTTAAATTTTAATTCGCCTTAGGGCTTTTAGCATTAGCCCACTTATGTTAGTTGCAATTTCCTTTAAACTAATTTTTTCAATTGTCCGGGCTTGCATTTATTGATTTTAAACATTAGCTTGACGTAATAGTTGCCGCTGAATTTAAAAAATAATGAAAAACATTTTTTTGCTGAACAGAACAGCTTTTTTCGATCTTCAGCAGTCAGCAACAAATCAGCATAATCGCTAATATTTATGCAGATCAACCGTTACTTTTTCCGGCGGCACCTTTAGCGGAAAAAATGAAATACGGTTAATTCAGCATATTTTTTTTCAAACAACTTTTTTCAGGAAATATAAATGAGCAGGTCAATACAATTGCGTAAAGCAGAGATGGATGTCAGCACTGTTGCGGGCGGGAATCTTATTATCCGCAACAAAGTACCGTTGGGAAAATGTCCGGACAATCTTTGTGAATGGTTACACAGCAACGCGGACAAGTTCGGAGAGAAGGCTTTTTTACGGCAGAGAAATCCGGAAGGCGCTTGGCACAGTCTCAGCTTTGCGGAAACGCTGTCAAAGGTCAACCAAATCAGCAATCGCCTTGTGGAAATGGAACTCGATGAATCACGGCCGATAGCCATACTTGCCGAAAACAGTATTAATTTCGCACTGACACAGTTGGCAGCAATGCAGATCGGTTTAGCAGTCACTCCAATCAGTTTTGCTTATTCTGCTGTTTCTCAAACCGGAGGTCACATCAAACACATTCTGGACGTGAGCGAAGCTTCCGTACTGGTCATGTCTGATGCAGATCTGCACATGCCCAAACTCATGCAGTGGGAGCTGGGAGATTTGCGACTTTACGCATTTTCCAACAGCGAAAAATATTCCGAAGTGCAGCCGTTTGAGAATCTTTTTGCCGAAGAAGCAAAACTTTCGCCTGCTGCACAAAAGCGTTTTGACGCAGTTAGACCGGAAACGTTGGGTAAAGTACAGTTCACTTCCGGCTCCACTAATTTACCAAAAGGCGTGAAGGTCACTCACCACATGATGACCAGTAACCAGGTGGGTATTGGACAGATGTGGCCGTTTGTCGGTGAAGCTGAAGTGATCATAGACTGGCTGCCGTGGAACCACACTTTTGGTGGAAATTTTGTTTCAAACATGATGCTGATGCACGGTGGTACATTTCATATTGATAACGGAAATCCGACTCCGCTTGGGCTGGAAAAAACCATTGCAAATATTAAAGAAGTGCTACCCACCATTTACTTTAGCGTACCCCGCGGTTACACCGCACTTTGCGCAAAAATGAAAGTCGATGAAGAATTAAAACAAGCTTTTTTCAAAAACCTGAAATTCATTTTCACAGCCGCAGCCGCACTTGATCAGGTTACTTTTAACAGTTTGAAAAAAATGAGCGTGGAGGTAAGAGGCGACGAAATACCATTTTTCGCAGGTTGGGGTACAACAGAAACTGCGCCGGACGCAACCCTAGTTTACTGGCCCATGCTTGACGAGCGTGTGATTGGTTTACCAATCCCCGGAGTTGAAATAAAAATGACACCCGATCCGTCCGGTAAAACAGAATTGCGAGTGAGAGGAGCCTGCATCAGTTCCGGTTATATCAATAATCCTGAAGCAACTTCCGCTGCATTTGATGAGGAAGGTTTTTACAAAACACAGGACGGCGGTAAATTTCTTGATCCTGATAATCCTGAAGCAGGACTGCTTTTTGACGGACGTACCGCAGAGGACTTCAAACTCAATTCCGGAACATGGGTATTCAACAGTGGGTTACGCAACAGCATCAACGCACTTGGACAGCCCTTTATGCTGGAAGTCGTCGTTGCCGCGCCTAATCGACCTTTTTTAGCAGGCATGGTTTTTACGAACATTCCGGTACTGCGAAATAAATTTGAGGCAGCCGCGGCAAAGCATGCAGAGAATGATGAGTTTTTGCAAAATGCTGAAATAGTTGATTTTTTCCGAGATGTTTTTCAGCAACACAATTCAACTCACAAGGGCAGCAGTACACGATTTGAACGTTTCACTCTGCTGAGTGAAGCTCCGCGCATTGATAAAAATGAAACTACCGATAAAGGCTACATCAACCAAATGGCGGTGCTAAAGCAGCGTGAGGATATCGTGGAAAAACTCTATGCAGAGACCCTTCCCGATGATGTGTGGGAAGTCAATAATTCCTGAAATAATCCCTGCAGTTGAATAGATTTAATTTGCCATACTAAAGAATTAAGTCGCTCACAATCTCCTCAATCATGCGAAAGTGAGCTCCGTTTTTTATCAGGTTCTTTTATTTAATCAGCTCTGAGAGCTTCGTAAAAACCTATAAACTTATTAGTTGTCATCTCGAACGAAGAGAGAGATCTTAATCATATCAGTGCTTAACATATAATAAATTTCTCGCTTTGTAAGCACTGACACGTTTTTATGACTTTTTACTGGTTCATCAGCTCTTATTATTTTTTGGTTTTTTCATTTCAACTGCTTTAAAGGCAAAGTCGTCGAATCCTTGAGTTCCTGCAGGAGGATATTTGATCTTACTCCACTGACGATCGCCAGTGCCAGTAAACGTTTCATCAAAAAATCTGAAAAATCCTGCAGACTCGGTGCGATTGCGCGCATCAAATAATCTTCATCTCCAGTCACAGCCCAGCATTCTAAAATTTCCTCCCAATTTTTAATTGCCTCTGCAAATTCATCTGCAGAATCCTGTCCGTTTTTTTCCAGCGTAACGTAGACATAAGCCTGTACACCGAGGCCAATTGACTGCGGATTCAGTAATGCAGCATAACCCTTGATAACCCCTGTTTTTTCCAAATGCCGCAAACGGCGCAGGCATTGTGACGGCGAAAGAAATATCCGCTGTGCCAATTCGCTGTTTGGTAAACGACCTTCTTTTTGTAATATCTTCAAAATGTTTATATCTATTTCATCCAGCATATGTGACATCTTTCTCCTTTAATTATTAATTACATGCAATATTATTGCAGTAATCTAGCAATTTATCATTCAATTCGCAAGACACCTTCACGTTTTTTCTGGTAGAATTTTTAACAGGACTTTTATTTTATAAATTTTCAACCCTGACTTTTACAAGACACCTCAACATGTGAGCAATTATGATACTTGATGGCAAAACATTGACAATCAGTCAAGTCACCGAAATGGCCCGGAATCCTGAACTCAAAGTGGAATTTAATTCTGTAATTGAAGAACGCGTTAAAGCATCGCGAAAGTTGCTGGACGGTTTCGTTGCGTCCGGCAGGGTGATCTATGGAGTGACAACCGGAGTGGGTGGATTTGTGAATTGGCTCATTCCAGCAGACCTAGCAGAGCAACTGCAAAACAATATTTTACGCGGTGTTTCTACCAACGTGGGAAACTATCTTGACGATGATTACACCCGTGCCGCTATGCTGGCACGTATCAATTCACTCGGACGTGGTGTTTCAGCAATTACGTGGGAAAACTACCGTAAATATGTAGAGCTGTACAACT
>JABGPG010000201.1:8050-22000 GCA_018645085.1 Deltaproteobacteria bacterium | reverse complement strand
GGTGTTTCAGCAATTACGTGGGAAAACTACCGTAAATATGTAGAGCTGTACAACTCCGGGATTGTACCCTGTATTCCGGAAAAAGGCTCATTGGGCGCAAGTGGTGATCTTGGTCCACTGGCTTATATCGCACTTGTCGGAACCGGTCATTGGTGGGCTATGTATCAGGGACAAAAAATGTCCGGAGCGGAAGCCCTTAAAAGCGCAGGATTAACACCGATGCGTCTCGATTATAAAGAAGGCTTGGCCATGATTAACGGAACATCCGTAATGACCGGAGTTGCGGCCTGTGTTATTTCGGACGCCAAGCAGCTGCTTAAAAATTATTTGCTTATTTCAAGTATGAGCATTGAAACGCTCAAGGGTAAAATTATGCCTTTCCATGCTGCTGCACATGAAAACAAACCTCATCCGGGACAGGCCAAAGCCGCTGCTGCAATTTTCTCAACTCTCAGTGACAGCAAAATGGTGGTGCAGGATGAGGAGGTAGAAAGCTGGCTGCGTAATCTCAGCAACGGAGAACCGCAGGGTATGGATCAGCAAATTGAAGACGCATATTCCATCAGAGCAACTCCGCAGATTCTGGGACCAGTGATTGATACTATCCTCAGTGCAGAAAAAACTTTAGAAATTGAACTGAATTCAACAAACGATAATCCTCTTGTTGTGGTTGAACGCGGAGATGCTTTTCACAATGCAAATTTTCATGGACAATACGTTTCAAATGCCATGGATCAACTCTCGATTGTTCTAACAACGATGTGCAATCTTGCTGACAGACGAACCGACCGTTTCCTGGATCCGTTTCACGGCAATGGTCTGCCTCCGTTTTTATGCAAAGAAAATCCGGGCCTGCGTCACGGTCTGATGGGCGGTCAATACTGCGCAACTTCTTTGACCGCGGAAAACCGTTCTTTGTGTACTCCGGTTTCGATTCAAACCCTGACTTCCACAGGTGATTTTCAGGATCATGTTTCATTCGGACTCGTAGCCGCAAGACGTGCCCGTGATATTTTGACAAACAGCTACTACGTTTTGGCCTTTGAACTGATTTGTGCCTGCCAGTCTGCAGACTTCAGAGGACTCGAAAATTTAAGTTCGCCGACAGCAGCAATGTATAAAATTGTACGTGAAATTGTACCGTACCTCGATCATGATGAAACCTTAACTCCTTATATCGAAGCAGTTGCAGATTTACTTCATTCAGATAAATTATTAACTGCTGTTCCTGACGATGATTCAACTTTTGACTGGTAATATTCATGTTTTCCGTTGGAATGATAATTTAACCAAAGGAGGAAAATGAAAAATATTGATGCAGAAAAAACAGAACGCTCCATCCTGGATCGTTACCATCAAAAAGCTCAGGGCTCGCTGCAACGTCATCAGCAGGCGAAAAACAACTTTCCGGGCGGTGATACTCGTTCGGCAACTTACTTCAATCCGTTTCCGCTGTACATGGAAAAGGGAAAAGGTAGTCGTCTGACGGATTGTGACGGCAATGTTTATCTGGATTTGCTGAACAATTATTCGTCACTTATTCACGGACACGCGCAGGGCGATGTGCTGCTTCAAGCTCAGCAGCAATTGGAGCGCGGTTCAGTTTTCGGTGCTCCTTCGGAAGAGGGAATCTGGCATGCCTCTCATCTCAGTCAGCGAATACCTTCGCTGGAATGGCTGCGCTACTGCAACTCCGGCACTGAAGCTACGATGTTTGCGCTACGTACTGCACGTGCCTTCACCGGTCGTGACAAAATTATCAAAGTGGACGGTGGATATCACGGTACTCACGATTTCGTTGAAGTCAGTGTTCATGCAGCTTTCGAAAAAGCAGAAGTATCTGCTTCCAGACTCAACAGCCGCGGTGTTCCTGCGTGCGTTTTGCAGAATGTGCTGGTTGCGCCTTTCAACGATTTAGCAGCAATGGCCTCCGTTCTGGCGGAAAATGAAGGTCAGATTGCCGCAATAATTGTAGAACCAATGCTCGGTGCAGGCGGTGTGGTTCCGGCTGCAGAAAATTATTTAGGCGGCCTGCGTGAGTTAGCAGATAAATACGGGGCGCTGTTGATATTCGATGAAGTAATAACTTTCCGCTTAAGTTCCGGAGGAATGCAGGAAACCGAAAATGTAAAACCGGACCTGACTGCACTGGGCAAAATCATCGGCGGAGGATTTGCGGTCGGTGCATTTGGCGGACGCCGTGAAATCATGGAGGTTTTTAATCCGGAAAATCCTGATTCAATTTCACATTCCGGAACTTTCAACGGAAACCACGTAACCATGGCTGCAGGACTGGTAACGCTTGAATTGTATGATCCAGCAGCCGTCACGCGGCTGAACAAAATGGGTGAGCGGATGCGGAATGGTTTTTCCGGAGCATTCACCGCTAACGGAATTAAAGCTCAAGTCACAGGCATCGGTTCTGTGATTGGAGTGCACTGGACTGACGAAAAAATAGTCAACGGCGGTGATGTAGTCCGGGGCGCAAAAAAGTCCGGAAACCTTTCGCAGCTTCTGCATTTGGAATTGCTCAACCAGGGCGTTTTTTCCAGCAGCCGCGGGATGTATATCCTTTCTACTCCAATGACTGAGGAAGACGTCGACAGTGCAGTTGATACTTTTGAACGTACACTGAAACTGCTTAAACCCTGTGTAGCGGAAAAGGCTCCGCATTTGTTATGAATTGCGCTGCGGTAAATACGGAAATACATCAGCAGAATCCGTAAAGCTGAATTTTGCAGACTGCTGAATAAAACACTTAATAATGGTAGAAAAATGATCCTTGATGGAAATTCATTGACCGTGGAATCCATTGCCAAAATGGCGCGGAATCCTAAAATGCGGGTGGAAATTTCGCCTGAAATTGAAGCACGGGTCAAAGCATCCCGCAAACTGCTGGATGAATTTGTGGAATCCGGAAGGGTTATTTACGGGGTGACTACCGGAGTTGGCGGTTTTGTAAACTGGCTTGTACCTCCGGAATATCAGGAGCGTCTGCAAAACAATCTTATACGGTCAGTGGCGTCCAATGTGGGACCGCTGCTGGATGACGATTTTGTACGTGCCACTATGCTGGCCCGGATTAATTCCCTTGGACGCGGTGCATCAGCGATTGCGTATGAAAATTTCGAAAAATACATTGCCATCTACAATGCCGGAATCCTGCCCTGTATTCCGGAAAAAGGTTCTTTGGGTGCAAGCGGTGATTTGGGACCACTGGCTTTTATTGCCATGGTTGGTACAGGATTTTGGCGTGCAAAGTATAAAGGGAAAATTATACCTGCCGCAGATGCTCTCAAAAATGCCGGAATTGAGCCGATGCGTTTAGGCTGCAAAGAGGGACTGGCCCTGATAAATGGTACTTCCGCCATGGCCGGTATGGCCTCTTGCCTCATTGCTGATGCAAAAAAACTGATTAAAAGTGATCTGCTGATTTCCGCTTTAAGCATCGAAGCTCTGCGTGGAAAGATCATGCCTTTTCATCCTGCACCTCACGAAAACAAACCTCATCCTGGACAAATAAAAGCTGCCGCTGCACTTTACTCTACCTTGTCCGACAGTAAAATGGCAGTTGATGACGCAGAAGTGGAAGACTGGTTGAAAAATTTAGGTACAGGAAAACCACAAGGTTTGGATCAACAAATTGAAGACGCTTATTCAATCCGTGCTACTCCGCAAATTATTGGCCCTGTGATTGACACCACACAATTTGTTGAGCGTACAGTGGAAATTGAATTGAACTCAACCAATGACAATCCGCTGATTCTGGTGGAATACGGTGAGGCTTTTCATAACGCAAATTTTCACGGACAGTATATTTCAAACGGAATGGATCAATTATCGATTGTGCTGACGACAATGTGCAACCTTTCCGATCGCCGTACCGACCGGATGCTGGATCCTGCGAATAATGCTGGTTTACCTGCTTTTCTCTGTAAAGAAGACCCCGGAATGCGCCTGGGTTTGATGGGCGGACAGTTTGCCGGAACCTCGATCATGGCTGAACTTCGATCGCTCTGTACTCCGGTTTCTATTCAGACCTTGACCTCAACCGGTGATTTTCAGGATCATGTTTCTATGGGACTGGTTGCAGCAAGACGTGCACGTGACATTCTGCACAATGCTGCTTACATTCTGGCTTTTGAGTTAATTTGCGGTTGTCAGGCTGCAGATCAGCGAAGTGACAAGTCCGGCAAGGGCGGTGCGTCTGATCTCAGTTCCGCCACTCACGGCGTATACGAACAGGTGCGTAAACTTGTGCCTTACCTCGATTATGATATGCCTTTCACCGATCCAATTGAATCCGTTGCTGAGTTACTAAGATCCGGTGCCTTGCTGGATTCCCTTCCGGAAAATGCCGCAGGATTTGATTGGTGAGTTAGATTGAGTTATACTCTCCACGAGTATCTTAACTGAGTCTGTCAATGTGACAACTCAGTTTAAGCAGACATCAATCTAAAAAGGAGGTGTTGTTTTGAAAAGCATAAACATAATTTTAATACTCGCAATCCTGTTCTTTGCACCAGTTGAAGTTTTTTCGAAAGAAAAAATCCCAACCGTTCAACTACGTGTATTAGCCTCACATATTGCGCATAAAATTGTTTCCGCAGCTGTTGAGGACTGCTCTCAAAGAGGATATCTGGTTTCTGCTGCGGTTGTTGACCGTAACGGCAACCTTGCGGCTTTTTTGCGAAATCCACTCTCAGGTCCGCACACCATAAAAGTCAGTCAGCGCAAAGCATTTTCATCAGCGACATTACGTGCTAAAACTTCTCAAATGGCTGCGAGAAGCGATTTGAGTTTTGCTCCGGATATTCTGCTGATTGTCGGAGGAGTTCCAATTCAGTTTGTCGGAAACTTCTACGGCGGAGTTGCGGTTGCAGGCGCAAAACCGGAAATTGACGAACTGTGTGCGCAGGCGGGAATTGACGCAGTTGCAGAGATTATGGAGTTTGCGGACTGAAACAAAATCAAAGTTTCATCCTGAATTAACAGCTTCAGCCTTCCGCATTTTTCCGTGATACATCTTGGTGTACTTTCCTCATTTGAGCAAAGGCAGTACTGAGACAAATAATAATTTTATTTATTCTTGATTCTTTTTCAATATCACGTATATTACCAGATCAATCCGGCCATATCAATATTAAGGTATGGGAATATATGTTTTTTTCAGCAACTATTTCTGCACAGTCTGTCGCTAAACAATTTCAAGGCTGATTTTGTGGAGACAGCTTAAGTCCTGCAAGGATTTTAAGCCTAATCTAGCTACTGACAAAAACACTAATTTTTTAATTTAACAGGAGTAAAAATGATGATGAAATCAGTAAAAATATTGCTCGGCGCCAGCCTCGCCGCTTTGATGATGACAAGCATAAGTTCACCGGTATTTGCGGAGGAAGTTACACTCAATGGTGCAGGTTGTTTTCCTGTTGGCCACCCTGTCTCAAAACCGTGGGAAGCTTTTATTGACGCAGTGAATGAACAGGGCAAAGGCGTGGTACAGATCAAGCTGATCGGTGGAGCACCTGCTATCGGCAGCCCTTTTACGCTGGTACAGAAAATGTCCAAGGGAGCCTATGATATAGTCGGTTGTACAGAAGGCTATTTCGGAAATGTACTGATCGAAGGCGCAGCCTTAAGATTCTCAGAGTATAAATATTCCGAACTGCGTACAAACGGCGGAATTGACTATCTGCAAAAACTTTTCGCAAAAAAGAATATTCACTATCTTGCACGTTATCATGACTTCGGCCCGTTCCATTTGTGGCTCAATAAAAAAGTAGACAAGCCCGATTTGCAAGGTCTGCATTTGCGTATTTCACCGATCTATAAGGCTCTGTTCACTTCCTTGGGCGCCACGGTGCAGCGTTCAAATACAGCACAGGTTTACACTTATATGGAGAATGGAACTGTACAGGGTTACGGCTGGCCGGCACTCGGCTGGGTACCATCATGGATTAAGGTTACAAAGTACCGTGTAGAACCTGGTTTCTATAACAGTGCCCTGCACAACGTGATCAATCTGAAAACCTGGAAATCTCTCAATGCAGAGCAACAGGCACTCCTGACAAAAGTCGGACTTGAGTTTGAGGCTAAGTCTGAATCATCAGCTCCGGCATTTCAGGCTGCACTGAAAAAGCAAAAAGACTGGATGGCCAGCGAAGGTATGCAGACCATTAATTTCTCAGGTGCTGATCGTGAAAAATGGCTGAGCACTGCTATAAAAGAAGGCTGGGCTGAGGTAATTGAGCGCAGTCCTGAGCACGGTAAGGCTTTGAAGAAACTGTTCTCCAAATAATTTTTTGAATGTACAGGCATCAAAGGGGTTAAGCTCCCGGCTCTAACCCCGCCTGCATATTTTTAGAACTGATAAATCCGCCTAAACTGCACACTTTTATGAACTTAGCTTTCGACACATTCAAAGTTGCCTTTGACCGCTTAATCTACTTGCTGGCGGCACTTTCTGCAATTTCGATTGCTATCTTTTCAACACTGATTCCGCTCAACCTTTTGCTGGTAAAATTACAGCTGGGTAATATCTGGTGGCTTTATGAAGGAGTAGAATATTCTCTCTACATCGGAGCATTCCTCGCAGCACCGTGGGTGCTTCAGCGTGGTGCGCATGTGCGTGTAGATGTGCTGATGATGTCACTGTCAAAACCTGCTGCCGCACGTCTCGAAAGAATGGTTGACCTGTTTGGTTCAGCAGTCTGTCTTGTTCTTTTCATTTACGGATTTCGCGCAACAATTTCAGAATTCCAGGACGGTACTATTCCGGACAAAGTTCTGCAGATTGAAAACTGGTATATGATGGCAGTTTTTACAATTTCTTTTTTGTTGCTGTCAGTCGAATTTTTACTCCGGGTCGTGCGCTCCGATGAGTCCATCCTTGCCGAAGAAGAAGCGGCAGCAGAAACAGGATTCTAAACTATGGAGTGGTATCTCGCACTTTCACTGATGCTGGGTACGGTCTGTACCACAATGTTTTTCGGACTGCCCGTAGCAATTGCTTTCTTTACTGCAAATATCATCGGCACCTACCTTTTTATCAGTGGAGACATCGGTCTGGTGATGATGCCGATGGAATTCAACAACGCCATCAAGTTTACCTTTGCTCCAATTGCAATGTTTCTGTTGATGGGAGAAATTCTGTTGCAAACCGGAGTTGCCTTTAAAGCGATAGGTTCCATTGACAGGTTAATTTCACGGGTTCCCGGACGTCTTGCTGTGGTTTCAATAGTAGGCGGAACAATTTTCTCTTCGCTGTCAGGTTCAACAATTGCGAATACCGCGATTCTTGGTTCGGTATTACTGCCTGACATGATCAAACGCGGTTACAAACCAACCATTGCCATGGGGCCGATAATGGCGGTTGGTGGAATCGCCATGTTAATCCCGCCTTCAGCATTAGCAGTGTTGCTCGCAAGTCTGGCAGAGCAGTCGGTTGCACAACTGCTGATAGCCGGAATTGTGCCTGGAATTCTTATGGCATTTGGTTTTTTTGCCTACGTGATTATCCGCTGTTCCATTAATCCAGAGCTCGCACCTCCTTACTCGCCTGATGAAAGCGCACTTGATGAGCCGATTGTCCTGACCGTCAACACCTCAGCACGAACCCTGCTGCATTGGAGTTATGAAGGTCGTCACCGACGCAGGATCAACAGGGTGCTGCCCTTTCTACTCTATATCCTGCCGCTGTTAATTATTTTCGTTGTCGTGGTAGGCAGCATTTTATTCAAAATTGCCTCACCGGCTGAATCTGCTGCACTTGGTGTGTTGGCGGCACTCGGTGCATGCTACTTTTTCAAACTGTTCAAGAACATCATTAAAATCACCGGAATTGACGGTGCAGACTTCAGCCTGAAAGATATCTGGAAAGCTTTGATGGAAACTATGAAGATCAACACTATGATTTTGTTTATCATAGCAGGATCGTTGGTTTTCAGTCAGGCACTTGCAAATTCAGGCGCCACGAACGGCTTGCTCAACAGTGTCATGAAAATGAACATGACACCATTGATGGTCGTCATCATGATGCTCCTTGTGTTGCTTTTCCTTGGTGCATTTATGGACCAGGTCAGTATGTTGCTACTGACATTACCGTTCTTTCTGTTTGGATCTTCATCACTGCAGGCGGTATTTAATATTGATGTAATCTGGCTCATGGTACTGATGCTTATTGCAATGGAAATAAGTCTTTTGACACCTCCATTCGGCTTGCTGCTTTACGTCATGAAAGGAGTCGCGCCTAACAATGTGACACTGGGTCAGGTGGTCATCTCAGCAATGCCTTTTATCATAATCGAGTTAATGGTACTGATTCTGTTGATTGTCTTTCCGGAAGTGGCTACATGGTTACCAAATAAGATCAAATAGCTTAAATCATAAAATTACTGCTGTAATCAAAGTCCTGCTTCATTGACGCTGCTGGCCTTTACAAGACTGTCAGCTTTTACCACTTTTATTGTCCATAATCATAATTTTCATGAAATAATGTTAAACCTGATTGCAGAAATAAAAACACTTTTCTATGGCTGAGCGCTCATTTGAAAAAGAAGTACAGATGCTCAAACTTGGTGAAGGAGATGAATTCACCGGTGAAGGTATTCTTGCGATAACCAAGGCACTGCTGGAAAGCGGAGTTGGTTATGTGGGTGGTTATCAAGGCGCGCCTATCAGTCATTTGATGGATGTTTTAGCTGATGCAGAAGAAATTCTCTCAGACCTTGACGTACGCTTTGAGGCTAATGCTTCTGAGGCAGCAGCCGCAGCGATGTTGTCTGCATCAGTACACTATCCAATACGCGGGGCTGTCACCTTCAAAGGTTCAGTTGGAGTTAATGTCGCATCTGATGCTTTGGCCAATCTTGCATCTGCAGGAGTAACTGGCGGTGCTCTCATCATCATCGGTGAAGACTATGGTGAAGGTTCATCAATCATGCAGGAGCGCAGTTACGCATTTGCAATGAAATCACAGATTTGGATGATTGAGCCGCGTCCAAATCTGCAGTCCATTGTAAAAGCAGTTGAACAGGGATTTTTACTTTCTGAAGCAACTAACACACCAGTTATGCTGATGCTGGGGATCAGGAGTTGTCACCTCACCGGCAGTTTTAAAACAAGGGATAATAAGCGTCCGCCTTTTACTGTGCAGCAGGCATTGTCCGAACCGCGTAAAAACATTTCACGCGTTGTTCTGCCGCCGATGTCTTATGTTCAGGAGCAGGAAAAGGTAAATATCCGCTGGCCTGCCGCACAAAGCTATATCCGTAAACAAAAGCTGAATGAAATCTTTGCTCCGGAAAACTCAGCGGTTGGAATAGTAATGCAGGGTGGAATGTACAATAACGTTATCAGTGTTCTTCAGCGGCTTGGAATGGCAGATTTATACGGAAATGCGGACATCGCGCTTTACGTTTTGAATGTTACTTATCCACTCATAAATGACGAGTTCCTTGAGTTTTGCAGTAATAAAAATGCAGTACTAGTGATTGAGCAGGGTCAGCCGGAGTTCATCGAGCAGACATTTGGCTCAATGCTTTTTCGTGCAGAAAGCAAGACCAAACTCTACGGTAAAAACCTGTTACCCATGGCAGGTGAATATACCGGTGATGTGCTGATGAAGGGCTTAGTCTCTTTTTTTGAGAAGACAGCAACGCCGTTCCAGAATCCGCAAAATGAAGCTCCCTCAAGCAAAGCTCAGGAATCAGCACAAGCGGAGCTCTCCAAGAGCGTTCCAATCCGTCCTCCCGGATTTTGTGTCGGATGTCCGGAACGTCCTATATTTGCCGCGATGAAACTTGTAGAGCAGGATTTAGGACAACATCAGATCGCCGGTGACATCGGTTGCCACCTGTTTGCCGCTCTACCGCCTTTTGAAATAGGCGGATCAACCATGGGATACGGACTGGGGCCGGCATCAAACGCAGCTTTTGACGGTGGCGGGACTAAACGTTCTATCTCAATTCTTGGGGACGGCGGATTCTGGCACAACGGTCTTTCTTCAAGTATCGGCAACGCCGTCTTCAATAAGTCCGACAGCGTGATTGTAATTATTGATAATTATTTTTCAGCGGCGACCGGAGGACAGGATCTACCATCTTCGCGGGCGCTAAATTCCTCAAAATCCACCAAGCATACCATCGCAGAAGCAGTTAAAGGAATCGGCGTCAGTTGGGTACGCCAGATTGATGATACTTATCAGGTGGAACAATTACGCAGCATACTGCATGAGGCACTCACGACTGAATATAACGGTCCCAAAATTATCATTGCCTCTTCGGAATGCATGCTTAATCGTCAAAGGCGGGAAAAACCGCAGTTTGACAAAATGCTCCGGAACAAAAAGAGAGTTGAAAAAGTGCGCTTCGGCGTGGATGAAGATATCTGCACCGGTGACCATGCCTGTATTCGTCTTTCCGGCTGCCCTTCTCTTTCACTTAAAAAATCCGACGATCCTTTAAGAGATGATCCGGTAGCAAGCATTGATCAAAACTGCGTTGGTTGTGGTAATTGCGGTGAAGTTGCTTCTGCGGCAATGCTCTGTCCATCATTTTACCGGGCGGATATTGTCTTAAATCCTGCTACTTTAGAACGCTTCTGGACAAAGTTCAGGCAACGGCTGATCAATTGGCTGCAGGAACTTCGACAGCGTAAGCGTCTTGATTTTCAGGAAATTGCGCCATGAATATTAACTCAGCTGAATCGGCTGTTACAGCTAATTTCCCAGAAGATGCTGCTGTAATCAAGCTGGCCATAATGGCTGTTGGAGGTCAGGGTGGAGGAGTACTGACTAAATGGATTGAGCAATGTGCACGCAGCAACGGTTATGCAGTTCAGGCAACCTCTGTTGCAGGTGTGGCGCAGCGTACCGGCGCTACAATTTACTACATCGAAATGGCTCCGGCAATAGTTGATAGTCCTGTCTTTGCACTGATGCCTGCAGCCGGTGATGTAGACATTCTAATTGCTGCGGAAATGATGGAAGCCGGACGTGCTATTATGCGGGGCTTCGTCACACCTGACCGTACCACACTGATTGCATCGGAACACAGGATTCTTGCATTGTCGGAAAAATCTGTGCCTGGAGACGGTATTTCAAAAAATGAAGAAATTCTCGAAGCTGCTAAAAAACACGCAAAGAGGCAAATTATTTTTGATATGGAAAAGATAGCAGTCGATGCCGGTTCCGTAATTTCAGCCAGCCTCTTCGGAGCATTGGCTGGTTCAAAAGCCCTGCCTTTTTCAAGAGAAAGTTTCGAAGCTTCAATTAAAGCTTCCGGCAGAGGAGTTGAGGCAAGTCTTGATGTTTTCTCTGCAGCTTACGACAAAGTAGAAAATCCCGAAATATTATCTACGCATATTTCTCCACGAAAAACTGCTTCGAGTTGTAAAGTAGTTGCTAAACCGACTTTGCTTGCTGCATGGAATGTGCTGGAAGAAGAAGCAGAAAAACTTCCGGAAACAGTACGGCAGATTGCCCTCATCGGCTTGCGAAAAGTGGTGGACTATCAGGACACAAAATACGGCCATGAATACCTCAACAGACTCACTCAGGTTATGCAGTCAGATGATCCAAAGAATGAATTCCGTTTGAGCTGCGAAACGGCAAAACATCTTGCAAATGCAATGACTTACGATGATGTGATCCGTGTGGCGGATCTCAAAACACGTAAAGCTAGAAATGTCCGGATTAACAAGGAGATGGGAATCCACGGGGAAGACTACCTCAAAATAACCGAATTTTTACATCCGCGTGCAGAAGAAATAGTTGGAATGCTGCCAAACAAACTGGGTTGTTTTATTGAGCAGCGTCCAGGAATAATGGCCCTGATCGAACGTTTTTTCAGCAGGAAACGTCTGGTACGTACAGACTCGCTTTTGGGTTTTATTCAACTCTACTTTTTGGGCGGTTTGCGAACTTTCCGCCGCAGGAGTTACCGTTACAAAATTGAGCAGAAACATATCGACAATTGGTTATCTTCAGCTTTATCTCTGCTGCCAAATGACTACAATCTCGCACTGGAAGTAATCCGCGCACGCCGACTCATTAAAGGTTACGGTGATACTCATTCACGTGGTTTAACTAAATTCGATCGTGTGCTTGACGGAATCAGCCTTCTCACAGCTCACAAAGAATCTGCGTACTGGGCGCAAAAACTTCAAGCGGCTGCACTGGACCATGAAGATGATATTCAGCTGAAGAAAACGCTACAGAATATTCGTTCATTAGCTTGAAAATTGAGCTGTTGGTTTCTGCAACTGGAGATTTTTTTATCGTTTGCGGACAGAATCAAAATAAGCAGCTAAGTCCTCTTGGAATAATCAGCCTTCAGCAATTTTACGCAACTCGTATTTCAACACTTTACCCATTGTGTTGCGCGGTAAAGCAGCAAGAAAATAAACTGCTTTTGGTTGCTTGAAACGTGCAATTGATTTGCTCAAATAAAGCAGAACATCATTTTCAGACAACTCAGTTTGCGGAGACTTTACTACGAATGCCGCAGGAACTTCTCCCCATTCCGGATCAGTTTTTCCTACCACTGCAACATCAAGAATGTGCGGATGCTCTCTCAAAACGACTTCAATTTCTGCAGGATAAATATTTTCACTTCCGGAAATAATAATGTCGCGTTTCCGATCATTAATAAAAAGATAGCCTTCTTCGTCATAAAAACCCACGTCTCCTGTTGAGTACCAACCATCAGTTATTACTTTGGCTGTCTCGTCTGGATTTTTCCAGTATTCCTTCATCACATTTGCTCCACGCACAAGCAACTCTCCCGCTTCTCCGGTGGCAACACTTTTTCCGCTTTCGTTCACTACCCGAACTTCACAGTGGAGTGCTGTTTTTCCGGTTGAACCAATTTTACGGATTGCATCTTCTGCTCGTAAATATGCCGCAATCGGACATGTTTCTGTTGAACCATAAACTTGCCCTACCGGAATATTACGTTGATGAAAGCCCTCGATCAGTTCAACAGGAATCACCGAAGATCCTGTTGTTACTGAACGTAAACTGGAACAGTCGCATTTTTCCCAGTTTGCATTCTGCAAAACAGCCTGCATGGTAACCGGAACCAGCAAAATTAATGAAGGTCGCAGTTCTGCAATCAAATTCAGTACCTGAGCTGGATCAAATTTAGGGGTGAGTGTGACAGTAGCTCCTGCATAAAAAGCAGGAACGGTCTGAATATTAAGCGGTCCCACATGAAAAAGCGGAAGTACGGAAAGCACATGATCCTGAGCACTTAAGTCATGCATGTGGACACTGTTAAGCGCATTCCAGAAAAGCGCGTTCTGCGTCAAAACAGCACCTTTGGGACGTCCTGTTGTGCCGGATGTGTAAATAATCAGCAGGGGAGATTCGTAAGTGACGTCAGGATTATCAGCCAATTTTTCGTTGCTTTCCAGAAGTTCTTCAAATCCGGACCAGCCTTTTGCTGAAAAACCGTGCGCTACGAATTTACAATCAGGAACCACAGCACGGTTACGCTCTGCATTTTCACAAAAATCTTCTTCACAGATTAATACTGCCGCGCCGCAATCCTGAAAAATGTAGCCGTGTTCTGCTGCTGCCAGACGCCAGTTCAATGGTACCAGAATCGCACCCAGCCTAGCACACGCAAAGAGCAACGCCAGCAGATCAGGATTGTTGTAACCTAAAAAAGCGACCCTGTCACCTGCACCAACTGCAAATTTTTGCTTTAATCCGGAGGCAATTTTGCTGATACGCTGTTCAAATTCAGCATAACTCCAAACCTCTACTTCAGTTGAATTCGAATGCCTGACAAATTGAACAGCCGCTTTTTCAGGGGAAAAATCTGCGTGCTTTTCAATCCAGTTTGAAATATCCATGCTGAGCCGGTTTAATTATTGATGAGTCGACAGTATATTGCTAAATTATCACATAATCAAACCGCCGCTTGCCAAAATAACCTGAGCACTGAT
>JABGPG010000201.1:1497-7950 GCA_018645085.1 Deltaproteobacteria bacterium | reverse complement strand
AATCCGTGGCAGTTAACATCAAGCACCTGCGGCCACACCGCTTTTCCGTAATTTCTCAATCTCATCCGCAGAGTATCCAGCCTCCGCTAACACACTCCTGGTTTGCTCTGCATATTTTGGCGGAAAAGCAAACTCAGTTTTTGAGCTTTCCAAATCAATTGCCATCGGCTGCATCCGGATTTGTTTGCCTTCCGGTGTCGTGGTGGTGGTACGCTTCCCCTGCAGAGCTTCTAATTCACCTACCTGCGGAATGTTCAAAATCGGCGCGTTTGGTAAGGACGCCTGTGCCAGTTCTGCACCCAGTTCCGAACAGGAAACCTTAGCGCTAATTTCCGCAATGTCTTTGTGAAGCTGGATTCGGTCTGCCAAACGCCCGTTATTGGTGGCTCGATTTTCGTGTGCAATGCTGCGGAAACGGGGGATTTCAGTCAGCCGCCGCCACTGTGCGTCACTGCCGATGGCCATCAGCAAAAATCCATCTGAACACGGATAAACATTGGTTGGAATGAACTTTCGGTGTTCATTTCCGGATCGGGTGATTTCGGAAGGATCGCAATCAATATCGACTAATGGCAAAGTCGTTATCAGCCAGGAAGCGGCGGCCTGCAGCATGGAGACATCTATTCGTGAACCTTTACCGGTCATTGCCCGTTCTGCCAGTGCCAGACAAACGCCGGCATAAACTTCATCTCCGGCTTTGAGATCAATCAACGGAATTCCGGAAAGCATGGGTGAGCCAGCCGGATCACCGGTAAGTTCCATATGTCCGGCCATGGCCTGCATGATAGGATCGTAACCAGGAACATGAGGGTAATCCGGACCCATTGCTGAAATTCCGGCCCAGATCAAATCCGGTTTTACTGCACTGAGGGTTTTGTAATCAAGACCAAACTGCTCGTAGCGGCCGGGCAAAGTGTTGCAGCAAAACACATCAACATCCAACTCTTTAATAATTCTACGGATGGCCTCGTGTGCTTCCGGACTTTTTAAATTAAGTGCGATCGACTCTTTGCCCACATTTGGTGCAACAAAATAACTGTGCCGTGTTTCATCCGCAACCTTTGCTCCGATGTAGCGGTTTGGATCCCCGGGCAAATGACTGCCTATCGGTGTTGCCTCAATACGAATCACCCGCCACCCCAAGTGCACAAACCGTAAAGTGGCATAAGGCATCGAAAGTGCCTGTTCAAAAGATAATATCGTACCTTTCATTTTCTACATCACCAATTATAATTCTTATGATAATTTATTGCCGTATTCCAGCAAAGATAATATCAGCTTGCCTAAAAATATGGACGCTTGAATAATTACCTGACATTAGTTTATTGCTTTGAGATTACAAAGGTATAACCCTTGGCATTCCTCATTTTAACGAGCTGTTCAGAAATTTAAAACAAACCTTTATCTTTAAGCTGCTGAAAAACCGTTACTACTTTTTCTGGTGAATACCCTCCCCAAAATTGATGAACGAGATTTCCATTCTTATCGATGACTGCTAACATTTCTGAATGTAGAAAGACATCACCGTTTTTCTGATAATAGAAAGAAAATTGTTTAGTCATTTCTTTCGTTGCTTCTTTTGAACTTGTGAGAAAAGACCACGATTCGGAAAGTGCGTCAAAACGTGCAGCATATTTATGTAATTTTTCAGGAGTATCAGTCTCAGGGTCAATGCTGAAAGTAATGAACTGAATTTTTCCTTGCCATTTCTGCGGTAACAAAGATTCCAGTTCTTTCATTTGTAGTGTCAAAATGTCACAAGTCAGCACGCACGTTGTATAAATAAAACCTACTAAAGCAGGTTTGCCACTGAATTTATTAAAGTTGACAGAATTTGAGTTTTGATCTGTCCAACTACTTTTGACTTCATACAGATTGAATTTTCCTGCCGAGTCTAATGCTGTGAGTTCTTGGGGTTTTTGTGAATTATCATGCGGAAATGCAGAAGCTCTCTGCTCCTGCAAAACCAGCCATGTCATCAATACTAAGCTAGATAATAAGCTGATTGCTAACGCACGAACGAGAAAAGATCTCATTTAAATTGCTCGAATTATTACTAAATGAAGTTAAAAAAACAGACCAGCAGGACGCCAGCCTGTTTATTCAGGTTGGAAAATTAATTTTTTATCGATGTTGGTGGAGATACTTGTGTCATCAAGTCATCATTCCATTCGCCTTCAACGACAACATGAGCGGCTGCACCAAACATGATTGCTTCAATCAAGTTATGATTCACATAAGCATAAACTCCTGGTTGTACAAATTCATACAAAGCCGCAACTGCTGTACCTCCTGGAATAAACCAGGTTTCGTAATTTGTAGCAGGTTTATCGCTGAACGATCCTCCATTCCAAACCAAATCTGCATGACCGCCGATTAGATGTGGACGGGAATCACGATTTGCTTGAGAGTGAAGAAACAAAACTTTTTCACCAACTTTTGCAGTCATCGAATTTTTACCGGTCAACGCACCTACAGCACCGTTAAAGACCACATGAGAAGGAAGGAGTTTCTTCATCATTTGAATTGTATCACCCATCGCAATCGCAGTAGAGTCATATCGTTTGTATTTTCCTTCAGGAGTTGAAGGAATATAATAATCCTGTTCTCCGATGTAATAGGCTTTATCATACTTCACCAATTTACCTTTTTCATCTTTCAAGCCGTCACGCGGAAGGACCATAATGGCACCGTTCATTCCAGAAACCACATGATAAGGAATCATCGTGCTTCCTGGTGCACAATGATAAACAAAAACACCGGGTTTAGTCGCTTTGAAGCGAAAAACTACTTCTTGACCGGGCCCGACTTTGGTCAATTCACCACCACCTAAAGCTCCGCTTGAAGCATGAAAGTCAATATTATGCAGAAATGTGTTTGTTGAAGGATTGACTAAGGTTAATTCTACATAGTCATTTTGATGAACGACAATCATTGGTCCCGGAACACTTCCGTTAAATGTCATCGCCTGAACCCATGCATCAGGAGCTACCTGCATTTCCTTTTGATCCACAACCAGACGTATTTGCACCACTTTAGGACCGCCTTTGGCTACTTGATCATGTTTTGGTAAAAATGGTGGTGCTACCAATTCCTGGGTGACACGTGGTAGCCCATCTGCACCAGCTGCAAAAGAGATGGAGGCAATACCCATGATAAATGTTAAACACATTGATAAGATGATTGTTTTTTTCATATTTATTATTCCATAAATAGTTAAAAACATTTCTATAAATAACTCTTGTTATCGACAGAAATATAATTACAAGAAACGTCTGCCGACTACATGCCGCAGACCAATAAGCCTAAAATTAGGCCAGCAACAAGTATATAGGTATAAGATATTTGTTGAATACGTAATATTACTAAGTAAGAGATTTAAATTACATCTTCAAAATTGTTAGTTGCCGTGCAAGAATACTTTGCTGCTGTTCATCATTTAAACGCAGCCAAATTGCCGATCCAAAAATTGTTAAAATATTTTAAAAACGGATCGGTTCCTGATAACGTCCGTAAACTTCAATCAAGACATTCGTCATCTCACCCACTGTTGCATAAGACTTGACTGCATCAATCAGTGCGGGCATCACGTTTCTATCACTTTGCGCGTCTACTTTCAGACGGGCGAGTGTTTTTTCCACCTTGATGTTATCACGTGTTTTCCGTACTTCCTGTAGACTGCCGACTTGTAGTTCCGCATCCTTTTCGGCGTATGGATGCAGTTCAACATCCGGGGCTTCTTCGTCTTCATCGACATAGCAGTTCACACCGACTTTGTGAAATTCACCTGATTCCAATTTGCGTTGATGTTGGTAAGCCTGAATGGAAACCTGTTCCTGAATGCGTCCTTCGGCGACAGCCTGCACAATTCCGCCCTGTGCGTCAACTTCTTTCATGGCCTTGACCATCTCCTGTTCCATTTGATTGGTCAGTGTTTCCACATAATAACTTCCGGCCAACGGATCCACCGTGTCAGCCAAGCCGATTTCTTCAACAAGCAACTGCATGGTACGTAATGAGATGTGCTGAGCTTTTGGACTGGGGATGGTGTAAGCTTCATCGTAACAGCACAAAGCCATTGTCTGCGCTCCTGAAAGCGCACCGATCAGTGCATAGTAGGCTCCACGCACAATGTTGTTTTCCGGTTGCTGAATCGTCAACCCGCTACCGCCGCCACCGGCAATCATCCGCAGCCAGCCGGATTTTGGATTTTTCGCAGCGTATTCTTCGAGGACTATCTTCGCCCAAAGCCGCCTCGCTGCCCGGAATTTTGCCACCTGCTCAAACAAGTTTCCGAAAATATTGAAATTGAATGAAAGCCGTCCCGCAAATTCGTCAATGTCCAAACCACGTTTCAAAACATCGTCAATGTAAGCTTTGGCGATGCAGAATGCGTAGCCCATTTCCTGTACCGGATTTGCACCTGATTCACGGATGTGATAACCGCAAACACTGACCGGACTGTATTTCGGAGCATGTTTCGCACAGTATTCAACCGTGTCGGCCACCAGTTTCATTGAAGGCTGCACTGGAAATATCCAGGTGCCACGTCCGATGAATTCCTTGAGAATATCGTTTTGCGCTGTTCCGCGGAGTCCTTTTAAATCGTAACCTCGTTTTTCTGCCATCGCTAGATACATGGCAATCAAAATCGCCGCAGAACCGTTGATGGTCAGCGAAACCGTAATCTGCTCCAGGTCAATCCCTTCAAATGCGAGCTCAAAATCACGCAACGAATCCACCGCCATTCCGACCCGTCCTACTTCTCCGGAAGATTCAGGAGCATCTGAATCATAACCGCACTGTGTCGGCAAATCGAAAGCTACATTCAAACCGGTTTGTCCGTTTTTGATCAAATAATGAAAACGCTCGTTTGTATCTGCAGCATTTGCGAATCCTGTATATTGCCGCATTGTCCATGGACGTTTACGATACATCTCCGCATGAATCCCGCGTGTGAATGGATGTTCTCCGGGCAGACTTCGGTCTACCACGCCTGAGCGTTTGACATCTTCTGCAGTGTAAAGAGTTTTGATTTCAATTCCGGATTCATTGACAACCGCTTTTCCAGCGGAAAGTTCTGTGCGGTTCGTTTTTCCAGCGTTTTCGGTTTTTTTGTCTGACTCTACTTTTTTGGAAACAGTGCTTAAACTCATAGTAATTTCTCCTTGATTCTCTCGCTGATTTCATCGAGGGGAGTTCCGGTGGGAAATACTCCGTCAAATCCCAAATCCCGCAGTTTATTCCGATCGTTCAAAGGTATGTTTCCACCCACCATCCAGAATTTATCTTTCATTCCATTTGCCGTCAGTAACTCACCAAGCCTGCTGCAAATTGTCATATGCGCTCCGGAAAGCACGGAAATGCCGATCACATCTACATTGTATTCCTGCGCGGCTTCGGCAATTCTTTGCGGAGTTTGCCGTAAACCCAGATAAACCACCTCAAACCCGGAGGCTTTCAAACCCTGCACAACCACTTTGGCGCCGACATCATGACCATCAAGCCCGGGCTTTGCCATTAATACTTTAATTTTTTTAGTCATGTTTACAATCCTTTAGCAATGATCAATTTTAGAATATCACTCGTACCGCCGCCGATTAAGGTAAAGCGGATGTCACGCAGATAGCGCTGAACCGGATATTCCATTGCATAGCCATACGAGGCTAAAACCCGCGCTGCTTTTTCACAAACTGTGGCTGCGCTTTCTGAGGCAAAGAGTTTTGCCATTGCGGATTCTTGATGATGTGGACGATCGTTATCGTGAAGCCAGGCAGCATACTGCACCAGATGAATTGCTGCTTCTAAATCGGTTGCCATTTCCGCGAGGCGTATTTGTACTGCTTGAAAGCGATTGAGCGGTTTCCCAAATTGCTGTCGTTCTCCGGCGTAACGTACGGCTTCGGCGAGTGCAGCTTTTGCGGTACCGATTGCCATTGCTCCGGTGATGATACGGATTTCCGCCAGCAATTTCCGCAAATGCCCCTCACCGTCGCCTTCTTCACTCAGTCGATGACTGTCCGGAACAAAGCAATCCACAAAGCTGACTTCCGAAGTCGGCAAAGCCCAGACCCCCATTTTTTCAATCGAACGTCCCACTGTAATTCCCGCAAATTCTTTTTCTACCAGGAATATAGTCAGTTTTTTTTCGTCCCCTGCTTCGCTTTCTGCATTGGCAAAAACGGTGAAAAAGTCCGCTACCGGCGCAGAAGTGATCCACGTTTTTTGACCATTGAGCAAATAACCGTTTTTAGTTTTTTTTGCAGTTGTAGCAATCGCACCCAAATCACTGCCGGCGTTTGGTTCAGTCATGCAGATCGCTCCAATTTTTTCACCACGCAAAGCCGGTTTTAGCAAGCGTTCCTGAATCTCATCATTAGCAAGCATCTGCAAAAACTTAGTTCCCATCAGTGACTGCATTGCGGCACATCCTGCCACAGAAAGCGAACCCCG
>JABGPG010000201.1:0-1397 GCA_018645085.1 Deltaproteobacteria bacterium | reverse complement strand
TGTCCGCCGAACAATCCGAAAGCCGGTTCAAAATCACCGTCACCGAAAATCACCACCTGAGTATCTTCGGAACCAATCAGGAAATCAGTTTCCACACCTAAACCGCCGCGCCATTCTCCTGCTCCGGCTGAGTCAGTTACGTATTCGTGTTTGAGCAAACGGTGCGGAGTTTGCTGTTCAAACATTTCATAATCCTGATCGAGTAAACCTCCGGAAGCGTCAATCATGCCGATATGGTCATAACCGTCGGTACCACGCATGGCTCCGGAACCGCCTTTGAGTCCCATGAAACCGATGTCCACATAATGCTCGTTTTTTTCCGCATCGGTTCCGGTTGTCAACGAACACAATAAATTATTCCAGCCTGCAGTCACGCGTTCCGGAATCACTTCAGACAAAGCGCGGATGATCGCGTCAGCATTCGGAGGGCAAAGGTGATTGCCGAATGTTGTTGCTTTCGGATATGAGGCATTAAGTAAATTTCCTTCCGGAATGCTGATGCTAATGGGACGCACCATACCTTCGTTGTGCGGAATGTCCGGATTGACCATTTGTAGAAAGGTCAGCAGTGTCGCGGATGCGCTGGAAGTGTAGGTCCCATTTACGAAGCCGTTGGTTTGTGCGTCAGTTTCGGAATAATCAAAGCTGATTCTCTTGTCTTCCACCGTAATTTTGACACGGATGGTGAACTCACTTCCTTCGTGGTGACCGTCAAAAAACACCCTGCCTTCTCCGGAATAACTACCGTTTGGAATTTGCGAAATTTCCGCTTCCATCATTTTTTGAGTTGCTTCAAACAAAGCTGATTTGTGCGCTTGGTAACTTTCGTTGCCATATTTTTTCAGCAGTTCCAACACCCGCCGCTCCCCAACTTTGCAGGCACCCATCTGCGCTTTCATGTCATGCTGCACGATTTCCAAACGAATATTGGCAAAAATTAAATCCCAGACATCCTGACGTAATTTCCCTTTTTCATAAACTTTTACCGGAGGAATCCGCAAAGCTTCCTGCCAAACTTCAGTCGCATTCGGATTGTAACCACCCTGCACATTACCGCCGATGTCTGCCTGATGGCCCTTAACTGCAGTCCAAGCCGCAAGTTTACCTTCAAAAAAAATCGGACGAAAAACAGCCACATCATTATTTTGATTACCGTAACTGAAAACATCGTTGTGAAATATAACATCGCCTTCATAAATTTCATCACCAAAATACTCCAGCAAATAACGGCAAACTGGAGCCAGCGAAAATGCAAGAATTGGTAAATTCTCTGTTTGTTCCAGCATGTTACCCTGTGCATCATAAAGTCCTGTAACAAAATCTTTCGCTTCGCACAAAATCGGCGAGCGTGTCGATTTTTCAACGACAATACTCATTTCATCAGTAATCGACTTGAA
>JABGPG010000268.1 GCA_018645085.1 Deltaproteobacteria bacterium | reverse complement strand
AATCACCGGGCAATTTCCAGAAAATTAGCCTACGATGCTTATCTCAAGGAGTGATGTCAGGATCTTCTTGATTCTGAAACTGCATTAAGAATGTCCTCAGTTGTTGCTTTCGTTTTTTATTCCGGGAATTTCAAATGGTTGGGAATATATTTAAAGTTCCAGAGTTTTACCGTGTGTTTCAACACTCCGTATTAACATTTTTTTAAGATCTGCTCTTTTAGATTCCGGAAATTCCAACAAAAGTCTGTTTACTTCTTCGGACTCTCCTTTAAGTGCGTGCCGCTGAATTGCCTGAAAGGCTTCATGCTCACTCATGTGCTGTGCCTCTGCAGAATGGTTATTTTTTGGAATTAAGGTGAAACCGGCAATTTTATTCCTCTCACTTGCTACTTCATAGCGTAATTCATATTTAGCGAATTTTTTCTTTCCCATTCTCTATCCTATTTCATTAATTGTTTTCATTTATCTTCGTGAGCTTGAGTTAAGAAATTAACTTTAAGCTTTTACAAAAAGTCTTAATTTTTCGCATATCAACATCTGCGGTTTAACATGCTTCCTGCAAAGAATATGTCAGCTAATATCGTCCCAAATGGAATCGACTGGTAGCGGAACCTCCTCAACTTTCAACGGTGTTTCTGTTTCAAGCAGACGCTCCTGCTTCACCACTTCGCCCAGATAAAGCAGCAACTCCGGAATTCCGTTTTTACTTACGGAAGAAATTCGAAAGACAGTTTCTCCTGCCGCTTCAAGAAACTTCTGTAATTCATCCAATTCATCATCTTCGGCAACACTATCCATTTTTGTGAGAGCAATTGCCCTCGATTTTTCCAAAAGTTTTGGAGAAAATAGTTCAAGTTCTTCAATCAAAGTTGCGTATTCTTCCTCAGGCGGATTTTCGGAAAATCCTGAAACATCGAGTAACAGCAGTAAACTTGCGGTACGCTCAATGTGACGCAAAAAACGATCACCGAGTCCTCTGCCATCATGTGCACCCGCGATAATTCCCGGAATATCTGCAATCACAAATGGATCAAGATCCGCAATTTTAACCACACCAAGTTGTGGTACAAGTGTGGTAAAGGGATAATCTGCGATTTTTGGACGTGCCTGTGAAACACTGCTGATCAGTGTAGATTTTCCTGCATTTGGAAAACCAACCAAACCGACATCTGCCATCAATTTAAGCTCCAACCGAACCCAACAGTCATGACCCTCTTCACCTGGCTGGTGATATTCAGGGGCACGGTTCGTCGATGTTTTGAAACGCGCGTTTCCACGTCCGCCGCGGCCACCTGGATAAAGCAGATATTCTTTTGTTTCAACCACCTCCAGAATAATCTCCCCTGTTTCAATATCTTTGACCACTGTACCCAGCGGAACACGAATGTGAAGGTCTTTACCGTTACGTCCGTGTTTATCGCTGCCGCCACCGTTCGCTCCATGTTCCGCATGCTGATGCTGCTGAAATGAAAGATCAAGCAAGGTATTCTTACCGAGGTCACCTACCAGAAATACGTCCCCGCCTTTTCCGCCGTCACCACCATCTGGTCCTCCATGCGGAATATATTTTTCCCTCCTGAATGCCGTACACCCCGGACCACCGTTTCCGGAACGTACATGGATTTTTACTGAATCAACAAATTTCATAAATTACACACAGAAAAACAGGTGTTAAAAAATAAACAGACAGACTGTTTGGGATTCGACATTTTACTAGATGTTTGGTTGAAGGGCAAGTTATGCAGACATTTCTGCATTTCCTTCACTTTTTCTTTGCCATTTTCCGAAATTACGGTATAACTCAGACCAATCTTTATCAAGAGTTTTACTGATTGAATTTTAAAGGAAGACATGGAAGAAGCAATCACGGAAGGAGTTCAGGTACAAGTTGAAGCATTTTATCTGGAAACTCATTCTTTACCAGAAGAAGATCGCTATGTCTTTGCTTATCGTATACGCTTGAAAAACTTGAGCCAGCGGACAGTGCAGCTTTTACGGCGACACTGGATCATCACAGACAGCAACGGAGAGACAAACGAGGTACGCGGCGAAGGTGTGGTTGGTGATCAGCCTGTTTTGGAACCGGATCAGGAATATGAATATACCAGCGGTTCTCATCTAAAATCACCTGTGGGAACGATGCAGGGTTCTTATCAAATGACAACCACTGACGGTGAAGAATTTGAGGTAACCATACCCTGCTTCACACTTGCAATTCCGGGTGTTATCAATTAATAACGGATTATTTAAAATCCAGCCAGATTGCTCCTGAACCTCCAAAACGAGGAGGTGCTTCATGAAATTCACGCAGGTAAGGCTTACCATTACGCTCCAGCCAATGCGTAACTTCTTTTTTTAGCACAGGTCCCTGATTTCCGGAATTACGGCCTTTTCCGGTGATGATCAAACCGGTACGGAATTGCTTTGCATGACACGTCATTACAAAATTCTGCACCATCATGATTGCTTCTTCACGCGTTTTACCGTGCAGGTCCAACTCCTGGTCTGGTCTCGTTACAGTACTGGATGAGGATTGTTTTTTTTTCGGAGAAGATTTGGAAAGCGGAATTTCCAAGGCAGGTTCTTTGTCCGGAATATCTCTGATACCGTCAAAGATCTGTTCCATCAAAGAATCCTGCTGATCGGATTCTTCAAAAGAGAGACTGGACGAAGTTGAGCTTTTTTTGCCCATGTTGTCCCGCAATTAAAAATAGTAACGTGCTGATATTGCGTTGTAGAAGCCTTGAGTATCGTCACCTATTCCCTGTTGACGTAACACACCAAATTCAAGTGAAATACCAAAATTAGGACTGCTCCTTGGAAAAAATTCACTGCCTGAAAAAAATCTGAATGAGGTACCGCGTGTGCTGTCTTTTGAAATTATTCCTGTACCTGCGCCATAAAAAAGGTCACTTGTACCTTCAACCTTGAATACTCTTGCATAACGTAATTCGACACCGAAAGTATTCACTGAACCAGAACTGTAACCTATCATCAATTCCGCGGAATCAATTTCGCTGAGCCAGTTTTTAAGCGAAATATTTTCCTCATCTCCATTCGGACGATAATGAAAACCAATCCCTATTCTACGTGCCAGACTGCGTCCGGAGGTGTCAAATTCGATCAGACTCAAATCAGCCCTGTCAATTTTTAATTCCTGCGCAGTTAGCTTTGATTCAATAAACAAAGTTTTTTCATCCATGATCCGTATTTTGCCTTCCAGCGATTCTCCGCTGTTGAGACGTAAAGTTTCCGCGCTTGCGGGAATTGCAAAAAGGAGCAGGGTTAGCAGTGAAAGTGTATATTTAAGCATCATTCTGTGTTGTTTATTGTTTTTAAAAAGTGTCAGCATGCTGCAGAATGAATGCAATTCGTGAACCTTGGCTAATTGTTTAAGGGGCCAAGCTGATTCAGCAGATACTGACAACTTGTTCACGCAGTGTTTTCTTGACTTTAGGGTTACATATAGCACACAATGAATCTTCATATTTTTTAGTTAGCTCAGCAAAATATCCTAACCACGCACGTTTTTAACTGCTTATGGAAAAAATTCATCCAACTGCCATCATAGAGGACGGTGCACAGATTGGTGCAGATGTTGAAATTGGTCCGTATTGCGTGATTGGTTCAGGTGTCACAATTGGAGACGGATGTCGGTTAAAATCTCACGTCATCCTCGATGGTCAAACTACAATCGGTACCGAAAATATTTTTCACCCTTCGGCATACATAGGTGGAGAACCACAGGATTTGAAATATAATCTGGAAAAAACTCTGGTCACAATCGGCAGCAAAAACACCTTTCGTGAAGGAGTATCCGTACATCGTGGAACTGTAGGCGGCGGCGGAAAGACTGTAATTGGCGATGACAACTTGCTGATGGGTTATGTGCATGTCGCTCACGACTGCAGCATAGGCAACCATAATATTCTAGCAAATTACACCGGTCTGAGTGGACATGTTACCCTGGATGACTATGTAACTCTCGGTGGACAAAACGGAGTAGCACAATTTTTGAGTGTTGGATCTTATGTTTACACTGGCGCGGCTTCCCTGATTGACCGTAACATCCCACCATACGCTACTGGTTACGGAAATCGATTTGAAGTAAAAGGTGTTAATATAGTTGGCTTAAAACGCCGGGGGTTCAGTCGAGAATCAATCGGTGAAATACTGGAAGCACACAGAATTTTTTATCGTTCTGAACTGAAAAATGATGAAGCACTGAGGATTATAGAGGAAACTTTCGGGGAAAGTGCAGCAGTCCGTGCTTTTCTGGACTTTATTTACTCTGTAGAAGGAAGCGGTAAACACTGAGTTTGGTATCAAGAAAGGTTCGGAATGGCAAGCATCAACGATGCACTTGAAGAGCGGTTACTGCAATACCTGCTGGAACAGGAAACGAAGAAGAATTGGGAAGAATGGCTGCAGTGGCTGGCTGACCTAGATTGTCCACTTAGCTTTGAAAAACCACTCCAGATTCCAAATCGACCTTTCAGTTTTCAAACCTGGTTAACTGCCTGCGAGCAACAGCTTATTCAACATCCGGAATGGCAGGCTCGGCTCAGTACACCGGCCTGGCTTAAAAGGCAACAAATAATTGTCATGCCGAATGTGCTAAAAAGCGGAGAAAACCAAATTCCCGGAATTGCGGAAATTGGTGGACTCAATTCAGAGTTGGCTCGTTTGATTGATCAAATACATACTGTTCAACAGCGTTTAACTCACTTGGAAAGCGGTTCTTCACAAAGGTCGTTAGCACCGGCAGGCCAATCCGCGTCGCAGCAAATTCCGGCCGTTTCTGTACCAAATGCGACTTTACCGGTAAGCGGTTTATCCGATCCTCTCGGCCGTCCGGATCTTGCACGAACGTTAGAGAGGGAACTGCAGATGCTTAATAAAGCCGGAGACACAAAAGGTGCTCCAAATTCAAAAGCAGATGGTGATTCTGCAGACCCGGAGATTGTTGCGCTCAAAGAAGCATATTTAAGTTATAATCGCTGGTGCGACCAATTTGAGGAGGTGCATCTTAATTTGCAGGAATTTGTAAATGGAACGCTCAGAGTTCAGAGCAGTCATCAAATTTCCTTTCAGCAATTCAGTCACCGTATACTTAAAAACGCGAAAAAAGTAAAAGAATTGGAGCATGTACTGGAATCTTTTACCAGACTGCGCAGCGGAGGTATTGATATAAATTTGGTGGAGACTCCCGGCACTCTCGAAATTTCAAATTCTGCCACTGACTAATAATTAATTTTCTATTCTCATAAAATGCTTGAACAAATAAACCTGCTCCGCGAAAAAGGGCAAAGCGAACTTAAGGCTTTAACCAGTACCGATCAACTTCCGGAATGGTATCACCAATATCTGGGACGCAAAGGTGATCTCACTTCTTTTCTCAAACAACTCGGCACACTTTCTGCGGAAGAACGCCCTGCAGTCGGTAAAATTATCAATGAAGTAAAACAGGAATTTCAGCAGTCTTTTGATTTGCGTCAAGAAACTTTACGTGAAAGCAAACTTCATCAAGAACTGGAAATTGACGATTTGGATGTGACTCTTCCGGGACGTCCCTGCACGACGGGGCATCTGCACCTGACGACTCAGACTTTACGCCGTATTTATCAAATTTTCCAGGAAATGGGCTTTCAGGTTTATGAAGCACCAGAAGTGGAAAGTGACGAGTACAATTTTCAACTGCTGAACATTCCGGAATACCATCCTGCACGGGATATGTGGGACACTTTCTGGGTAGATGACGAAGTGGTATTACGTACCCACACTTCACCCGGACAAATATGGGCCATGCGTGAATATTATCCGGAACCGATCCGGGTAATTCTTCCAGGTAAATGTTACCGTTACGAGCAAATCACTCCGCGTTCAGAGCATCAGTTTTATCAGGTTGAAGGGTTGACTATTGGAAAAAATATCAGGCTCACTGACCTGATTGGGGTGATGAGTGAATTCGCGCATAAAATGTATGGAGCAGATCGAAAAGTGAGAATCCGCGGAAGTTACTTTCCTTTCACTGAACCAAGTATTGAAATCGATATGAGCTGCAGTTGTAAAGATACTGCAGACAGTGGAAGCGCAGGATGTCGGCTCTGCAAATATACAGGCTGGCTGGAAGTCGCCGGAGCCGGAATGGTGCATCCGGTTGTCTTACGTAACGGTGGATATGATCCGGAAGAATGGAGCGGATTTGCCTTCGGGATGGGTGTTGAAAGGCCTGCGTTGCTAAAACACAACATTGACGATATCCGCTATTTTTACGGAAACGACCTGAGATTTCTTCAGCAATTTTGATTATGCTTGATAACTTTGATCCGCAGGAAAAGAAGGTAATCCTGATTTTTATCGCTTTGCTGCTGTTGGGACTGGTATACGTGGGAACACATGATCTGCAGTTTGGACAACCGCAGCAGCCTTATAATAATCCTCTACCGGCTGAGGATGATTCTACATCCGGTAAATATCTTTGAATGTACCTCAGTGCCCCTACGTTTATCATTTTCAAAATTTAATAACCCCGATTGTCATTCCCGTGCAAACGGGAATCCAGGTAAACCGGATAAAAACCTGTGCATATCCTTAAAATCCCGAAACGGCCTTTCGACTCCACATCCTTAAAACCCCGAAACGGTGTTCGGGGCTACCGATCACATCATAGTTCGGGGCACGGCGCACCGTGCCCCTACGTTTATCATTCTAAAAATTCATAATCTCGATTGTCATTCCCGTGCATGCTGAAAAATTGTGCTGAACTGTAGAAACTTCCTT
>JABGPG010000237.1:4607-6826 GCA_018645085.1 Deltaproteobacteria bacterium | reverse complement strand
TCAATAAATGAGGATCACCTGTAATTGTGTTGTGTTCAGTTTGTATGTACTTCCAACGATGTTTGAACTCTGTCTTTCATATTTTTGGGTTAGCCCGAAAATACACCACTTTGCCGCGGGATAATTGAGGCTGAGCGCTAAGGCCCGGTTCCGCGTTTTTGTCTTGCCTGCCAGTGACGGATCAGCGATTTTGTCCTCGGTTTGTGAAAAATCATATTGGAGACCAAGAGTCACCGGCGGAATTGGATAATCTACTTTGAGCTTTGTTTTGAGTGCATTTGTATCTTTGTAGGTTCCATTCAGATTTGCATTCTCAAGCGTTCCCCCAAATGTTGTTTTCACCCCAAACAGCGGAGTTACATAAGCTGCGCTAAGAGTGGTGGAATAACCGCTGTCGTCGTCGGATCCCTCCACATGTTTTTTTTTACGGTCAAGCTGCCAGTTCCAGGTTGTATCTTTTTCAAGCTCCTGTTTGGCTTTTATGGTGTAGACGTTATCACGTGTCGCGCGTTTGTATTTGTTGGAAAGACTGTCTCTGGGAGATGAGGTCAGAGGAATTTCCCTGGTTCCTGCTTCATTAGTACCCAATAACAATGTCAAGACACCAGCCCAGCTTTCACGCTCCTCCCACTCAATGCTGGCCTGTTTGAACGAGACTTCTTTTGATTCAAATGTACCATTGTGGTGTTGGTCACCCATCACTACTCCGCGTAGATAAATGCTCGAGTCGTTAAAGATATCAAAGCGGTAGGACGGAACAAAAAGCAGACTTGAAGAAAATGCATAGGATTTGTTATCACTGTCATCAACCTTCTCGATGTTATCACTCGTTGCCGCGCCAAGGATGGTAATTAACTGAAAAGGATCACCAAGTTTTGATTGATTTAGTAATTCCGGGGTTTCATAGATAGTCCGGATTTTCTTCTTTGCTTCTCCGAGCTTTGTCTTAACATAAACTTCAAAAATATTAACACCAGGATTGAGCGTGTAAGGTATTTTCAGCCAGACCAGGCTTGCGCCTTTTGGAAATTTACTGGGCTTACCTTTTACTGTTACTTGCTGAATCGGACTGAAGGTGCTGATTTGAATTTTGAGAACGCCTTTCTGTTCTTTTACTTTGTCAGCAGATAGACTGAAAATGAGAATCTCCGCTTCATGTGTGGTGGCTGCCGCAGATCCAGGAAAGCACAGCATGATAAACAGCACAAACATGATCATGTAGTGAGCAGAGTTCCCGTTTTGAAGCCGTTTTAGCATTGGAGAAAAAATTTACGGATGAAGGTGATGTTTCACAAAATCGTTGCTATGGGTAGATGCAGCTCTAAATGTCCTGTTCCTTAAAAAGACAGTGGCAAGGATCTCCCAAGTAATGTGACTGTCTTGCTTAAGCTAAATTTAAGAGCGCACAAAATAGTGCATAATCTATGCTAATTTAGGCTTTCAGGGCTAAAAGTCAAACCAAATTAATGATTGAACTCAGCAGATACAAATAAAATTCTCCGCCTTAAAATACGGATTTTTTCAGAACTTCTAATGTACTGTTGAAAAAACGGTGCTAATTTTATAATAAAATTACTGATCAAGTGAAAAAATACAGCAGTTAAAAGTTAAGGATTTGCTTTAAATTCTGCAGAAAAGGGGGTGTCTGAGGAAAATTTCTGCACACGACCGTTTGCTGCCAGGTGTTCGAGCAATTTGAAAATGGTCACGGTTTGTGACGTGTCTGCAAAAATATCTGCGAGTGAAGCGGCTGAAAACTGTTGCTCCGGATGAGACTTGAGCTGGAATTGGATTTTTAATGAAAGTTCAATCACATCTCCGGCCGCACGTTTTCCTGCTTCTACACCGGGTTGATGATAGGCATTGATGCCGATCAGCGATGCATACAAACCGACTGCTCTTTCAAAAAGCGCAATCAAAGCACCGAGGCTTTGCGGGTTAATTTCCTCCAGCGTGATGGTGAGTGACGGACGTCCATTTTGAAAAAGCGCCGCACTCGTTCCAAGCATAAAACCCTGGAGAAAATCTCCGGAAGTGATTCCTGGTTCAACTTCGATACCGGCTTTTTTCCGCTCTTTAAGCACCTCAATGAAAGTTACGAAAAAATCAGCGGGTCCTTCACGCAGTTGCTGGACAAATGCATGTTGATCGGTTGAACCTTTGTTACCGTAAACGCTTAGTCCCTGGTGAACGGTTTTTCCCGCCAAATCTTTTTCCTT
>JABGPG010000237.1:0-4507 GCA_018645085.1 Deltaproteobacteria bacterium | reverse complement strand
TACCGTAAACGCTTAGTCCCTGGTGAACGGTTTTTCCCGCCAAATCTTTTTCCTTACCTAAAGATTCCATCACCAATTGCTGCAGGTAACGGCTGAAGAGTAGCAGTTTGTCTTTGTAGGGCAGCATCACCATCGCTTTTTCACCTCGTCCGCCACCGGCATGATGCCACATCCAGGCCAGCTTTGCAGCAGGATTATTGCTCACAACCTTACGGCGTGTCAGCTCATCCATAACTTTTGCACCTTGCAGAATTTCCTCAATGTCAAGACCCTGCAAAGCGGCAGGCAGCATACCAACCGCGGAAAGAACTGAAGTTCGACCACCAACCCAGTCCCACATTGGAAAACGACGTAGCCAGTTTTCTCTTTCTGCAAGTTGGTCAAGCTGACTTTTCTCACCTGTGACTGCAACAGCGTGTTTGCTGAAATCGAGTCCGGAATTTTCATAGACGTGGCGCACCTCCAACATTGCATTCCGAGTTTCTTTTGTTCCTCCGGATTTTGAAATAACGAGGGTCAGAGTAGAATTTAATTTATCTCCGATTGAGGACATTACTTGATCAATTCCGTCCGGATCAGTGTTATCGAGAAAATAAAATTGCATTCGATCTGCCTTTGAAGCGAGCGAATTTTGTACGAATTGCGGACCAAGTGCAGACCCGCCAATTCCGAGTAGCAACACATTCCGGAAAGAATCAGCTTTTTGAGGGATGAGTTTATTCTGCTGAATTTCCCGTGCAAACTGCTGAATATTTTTCAGTGTGGAACTGATCAGGTTTTGAATTTCCGGCGAGGGAGCAAGTTCCGGATTCCGCAACCAATAATGTCCAACCATGCGGTTTTCATCAGGATTTGCGAGGCTCCCTTCTTCCAGTTCCTGCATTTGTTGGAAAGCTTGCTGGAAAAGTTTTTCCGTAGAATTAGGCAGCACATCCGGAGCATTCATCAGTGCTGTGTCAAGTGAGATGCCGAGTTCCGGTAGCTCGAGGTAATGCTGTTGAAAATTTTCCCAGGAAGATGATTTATTCATGTTAAGTTTTTGGCTGGTGGTTCTTTATATTAAATCCTTCAATCTATTTTCGCACAGTGCTGTGGTAATTTCGGAATCCGAAAGTTGCTGAAGACATCCTCCGTGCGGACAATTTTTAAATTCACAAATTTCCGGACTGTCCAGTTTAGGAGTAACAACCCATTTCTGCTGATCATACGGTCCCCAGCGCTTTGGAGTGTGAGGTTTCACCGGACAGAAAAAACCGAGTAGCGGAGTTCCCGCTGCGTTTGCTAGATGCAAAGGACCGGTGCTGCTGGTGATCAGCAAAGAAGAATTGCGGATTACAGAAAAAAATTCCGCGAGTGAAAAACGACCCACTATTTCTTTTACACGCTCCTGTGGGAAATCCGCAGCAAGTTCATGTACCAAGTTTTCTTCTGCGGAAGTTCCGGTCAACAAAACTGTCCAAGCGGTTTTTTCGAGCAACAGCCGGATAATAAGTCGGTACTGTTCCTTGCTCAAATTAGGGGCGGAAGCACCGCTGCCGGGATGCACGATGACATATTCAGCAGAATTTAGCTCTGCGCGAAAATTGTTCCACCACGGTTCCGGAATCCACTTTTTAAAGTCTGCCTGTGGCAACGGATTATCTGCGGGCAGCAGTGAGCTAAGCAGTGACAGATTATATTCTGCTTCATGTTTCAGGCATTCCTTGCGGTGTTCAAAAATACGTCGATTTAGCAGGAAAGAATACCAGCGGTAAGCCGTCCCGATGCGTAAAGGAATTTTGGCTTTGAACAGTGCAAACGCTAATTCCGTACGAGGATAAAAAAGCAGGGCCGCGTCAAATTTTAATTCCTGAAGTTCATGACTGAGACGCATAATTCCAGACCAGCCTTTGTGCCGTCCTTCCGGTTCATAAGTCAGCAGAAGGTCTATGCCTTCGTATTGCTCAATCAGCGGTGCGGTGTAGGGTTGCGCTAAAAAGACGATGAAAGCGGCTGGATATTTTTTACGTAAAGCAGTGACTGCAGGCAGGGTGAGGATAGTATCGCCGATTCGATCTGTACGAATCAGCAGGAATCGTTCGGGCGGAGATGAGGGAGAATTTTGTGACATGAATACATTTTGCTGTTTTCGACAAAAATATAAACTATGCCTTAAATATATTACGCCAAAGTTTTCCCGAAACCTGACGTCCCATTTCCGCAATTGATTCAGTCAGCGGAATTGATTTTGGACAGGCCTCCACGCAGTTTTGGGCGTTACCGCAATCGGCAATTCCACCTTCCTGCATCAGGGTGTCAAGCCGTTCGTCGGCCATGTTTTTGGCGGTTGGGTGCATGTTAAAGAGACGTGACTGACTGATAGCTGCCGCTCCGAGGAAGTTGTTGCTGCTGCTGTATTGCGGGCAGGCTTCCACACAACATCCGCAGGTCATGCACTCCGAAAGTTTATAAGCCGTTTCCTGATGTTTTTGGGACAGACTGTCTCCGGGTCCAAGGTCGTGATATCCATCTGCATTAACCCAGGCCTGAACTTTTTTCAGTGCGCCGAACATCCGTGTACGGTCAACTGCTAAATCCCTGACGACCGGAAATTTACTCATCGGTTCCAGCTTAATTGGTTTTTCCAGTTGATCCACCAATGCACTGCATGACTGATGTACCTTACCGTTAATGACCATTGTACAAGCGCCACAAACTTCTTCCAGACAGTTGCTTTCCCACACTACCGGTGTTACTTCTTCTCCTTTTGAGTTTATTGGATTTGCTTGAATATCCATCAAACAGGAGATGACATTTGAGTTTGGAATATAAGGAATTGTGAAGGTTTCCCAGTAGGAACCGGAACTTTCTGAATCCTGACGTTTAATTTTGAAGGTAACAGTATCTGGCATTTTCTATCCTCAGTCGTATTTTCTAGGGCGTGGAGCAATGAGCGAAGTATCCACTGGCTCATAAGAAATATCAGGTCCTCCGTCCTTATAAGTCGCAATGGTAGTTTTGAGCCATTTGATATTGTTTTCAGAAAAACGTTTCATGTACGCTAAATGTTCCGGAGCAAAAGCTTCTTCATTAATTTTTCCGGATTCTTTTTGTTTTTCAAATTCCAGATATGTTTCTGGTCGGAAATCACCCGGTTGATTCAGGTCAAATTCCGGTTTGTAATGTGAACCACGGAATTCGTCTCTTAATAACGCACCCTTAGTGATAATTTTGGAAAGCTGAATCATGTTCCAGAGTTGGTTGATGAAACTCGGTACAGGATTGGACCAGTCGGTTGTATCGACGCATTTAATATTTTTCCAGCGTGCTTCAAATTCATCAATTTTGTCGAGTGTTGATTTCAGTTTTTCATTCTCCCTGACGATCAAAACATTGGAAATCATTTCTTCCGCCATCTCCCTGTGCAATGCATACGGATTTTCAGTACCGTTCATGCTCTTGATATTTGAATAACTTTCCTGCCATTTCTTCACGGAAGCGGTATAAACAGTTTCCGGTACATCTTCTGCTGCTTCCGGCACATTATTCACATAATTTAGTACTCCTGGACTCATCATCAATCCTGTGTAAATACAGCTCAGCAAAGAGTTTGCTCCAAGTCTGTTTCCACCATGATACTGATAATCCGCTTCACCTGCAGCATAAAGTCCGGTGATCGACGTCATTTGATTTTGTGGGGACTCATGATCGATCAAACCTTCGTCGGTACGTGTGTAATCAGTCCAGATACCACCCATGGAATAATGCACCGCCGGGAAAATTTCCATCGGCTCTTCACGTGGATCAACACCGGTGAACTTTTCGTAAATCTCAAGAATTCCACCCAGACGATGATCAAGAAATTCACGCGTGTGATGAGTCAAATCCAGATAGACTTTCATTTCACCGTTAACACCTAATTTATCGTTAACGCAGATATCGTAAATTTCACGCGCACCAACGTCACGAGGAACCAAATTTCCAAAAAGCGGATAGCGCTCTTCAAGAAAATAAAAACGTTCTGCTTCCGGAATTTCTTTAGGCTTACGTGAATCACCAGCTTTTTTCGGAACCCAGACTCTTCCGCCTTCTCCACGTGCGGATTCACTCATCAAGCGTAATTTGTCACGTCCGGGAATTGCAGAGGGATGAATTTGAATGAACTCGCCGTTACCGTATTTAGCGCCCTGTAAATATGCGGATGTGACCGCGGTTCCTGTGCAGACCATGGAATTGGTGGAGCGTCCGTAAACCAGTCCTGGACCTCCAGTGGCTAAAATCACCGCATCGCCTTTTTCCGCTTTGATTTCTCCACTACGTAAATTGTGAATGACCGCTCCGACGCAACGTCCGTCATCGTTTAGAACTGCACCCAGATATTCGTGCGCTTCCATTTTTTCAACTAAGCCCTGCACCTCATAGTGACGTACCTGCTCATCAAGCGCATACAAAAGCTGCTGGCCTGTGGTTGCGCCGGCAAATGCTGTGCGGTGATAAAGTGTGCCTCCAAATCTACGGAAATCGAGTT
>JABGPG010000108.1:4366-44858 GCA_018645085.1 Deltaproteobacteria bacterium | reverse complement strand
GGAAATGGAACTTTCAACCACGGAGGTTTTTTTGCGGACAATCTAGTCGTTGTTGTTGACACGTATTTCTTTACTGATGATTAGTTCTAAATTCGACAAATTAATCTTTCCTGCCTTACTATTCCACCATAACCGTGAAGACTTCACAATTCAAAACCTAAAATTTGCGGGCAGAGCATGCAGATGAAACTGTTTCTGAGTCTGGTCAAAATCTCAACCGTTTCTCAAATAATGGCAACTCTAAAACCGTTCCCTGATGGGCGTCTAAGGAATTTATTAGACTGGATTCAGGATTTGACTTCACTCTATCTGCTGATTGCTACAGGTTTAGTTATTTAATAATTACTTGAAAAAAGAGTTTTTAGAGGTTCCTTTAAGTAAAGGTACTGACTCCATTTCTGAAAGTAGATGCAGAATTATTTCTACTGGCGATGCCTTGACTTTTTTCACTTGCCCCTTGATACTTCGATTAAGGAACAGTGTGGAGATGACTTATTCTGTAACTTAAATTTCATGAGTGATTCAAAAAATATAATGCTGTCACTTGAGCAAGTTTCAGCAAAGATCCTGCGGATTCGTGGTGAAAAGGTGATGCTGGATCGTGATTTGGCCGAGTTGTATGGTGTTGAAACTAAACGACTCAAAGAATCTGTTCGAAGAAACATTGGGAGGTTTCCAGCGGATTTCATGTTTGAATTATCCAAAGATGAAGCAGAAAACTTGAGGACGCAATTTTCGACCTCAAATTGGGGAGGCACTAGATATGTACCGATGGTTTTCACGGAACAAGGTGTGGCCATGTTATCATCTGTTTTGAGAAGCAAGAGAGCTATCGAAATCAACATTTTGATTATGCGGGCTTTTGTGCGGATGCGGGAACTTTTATATTCAGATAAGACTCTGGCATTGAAAATTGAAATTATAGAAAACAAGCTGGCAAAGCAAGGTAAATCATTGCAACAGGTTATTCACACTGTAAATCAATTGCTGGAACAGCCGGAGCCAAAATTGAGAAAAATCGGTTTTCGGACGAATGATGATTAATCTTGTTTTGTCAAAAGGAAAAACCAAAGGGACATTATATTTCGTACGTTCAACTTCCTGGATTCCTGCTTTCGCGGGAATGACAACTTTTTAGTGGTTTGAGCATAACTTAACTCAAATATATTCCAAAATAATGACTAACATAAATTAAACAAAAAATGGACAAATACAATAATTTTCGAGATTGGGTTCCAGAAGATACGGAGCATTTTATTCAGCAATATGCAACGAAGTATCAGCAAATGTCTTTTGATGAACTTGAGTCAAAAGCCTTTGCGTTGGTAGACGCGCATGAACAGTTGATGGATCAGCAAAGTATTGTACTTTATGCCGGAACGAATGTGATTAATCCAAAAGCGGCCAAGATGCTTTCATCGAGTATTGGCAACAGAGCCAGTTTAGGTTATCCCGGAGCGAAGTATAATAAAGGTATGGAGCATGCCGATCAGTTGGAAATCATGTTAATGTCGCTGATGCGGAAATTATTTGATGCAAAATATGTTGAGTACAGAGTGCCCAGCGGTTCGATCGCAAACCTCTATGCGTACATGGCAACCACCAAACCGGGTGACAAAATCATGGCTTTTTCAGATTCTGCGGCCGGACATGTAACGCATCATGCTGAGGGCGCGGCCGGACTTTACGGACTTGAAATTCATGAGGTACCTTTTGATTTTGCAAACATGGATGTTGATCCGGAAGCTTTAATGATCGAAGCGAAAAAGGTGCGACCTAAACTGATAATTGTTGCAGGCAGTATGTGTTTGTTTCCGTATTCGCTGGGTGAAGTCCGGAAGGTGGCAGATGAAGTTGGGGCATGGATTTTATATGATGCGGCGCACATGGGAGGTTTGATTGCAGGCGGTGAATTTCAGCAGCCGCTCAAAGAAGGTGCGGATTTGATGACCGGTTCGACTTATAAAAGTTTTGGCGGACCGCCTTCCGGAATGATTTTGAGCAATTCAGCAGAATTGGCGGAGCGTTTAGATAAAATTGCTTTTCCCGGACTTACCGCAAATTTTGATCTCAGCCGTGTTGCGGCAATGATAATAGCGGTTTTGGATTTGCTGACACACGGGCAGGAATACGCAAAAATGTGCATTGCAAACGCCCAAGCGCTCGCGGAATTTCTGCATTCCGGAGGATGTGAAGTATTTGAGGTTTCCGGAAAAGGTTTTACGAATTCACAGCATGTTGCTGTTCCAGCCGCAGCTTACGGTGGCGGAGACACAGCGGCAAAGCTGCTGGAAAAAGCTAATCTTCTCACCAGTGGAATTGGTTTGCCTTTGCCGTCGGTTCCCGGTGATTTCAACGCAATGCGTCTGGGAACCCAGGAAATTACACGCTGGGGAATGCGTCCGGAAGATATGGAAACAGTTGCGGACTTCTTCTGCCGTGTGTTAGTCCAAAAGGAAAGTCCGGAAAAGTTGAAATCCGAAGTCATTGAATTCCGTAAAGAATATCAAAAACTGCATTACATTCGCGCTTAATGAATTATAATGAAGCTGGTGATTATTACCTAAGAATTAAAAAAAAGCTCAATAAATGTTCGACAGGCCGACTTCTTTTAATAATTCAATCTCAAGTTCCAGCATTTCCTTAGCTTCTTTTGCGCTACGTTCGTGGTCCCATCCGGCGAGGTGAGCGCATCCGTGCGCCAAAAGTCGAATTAGTTCTGTTTCAAAATCCCAGCCGTTTTCCTCTGCCTGCTTCCGGACACGTTCAAAAGAAACCACCAAATCTCCTGCTAATTCCACTTCATCTGTGTCTTCAACTTTCGGAAAATCTAAATCCGCTTCATCTCCGGCATATGGCCAGGAAAGAATATCCGTGGGTCTGTCTTTGCCGCGGAATTGCTGATTTAGTTTTTGGATTTCCGCATCATCAGTAAGGTAAAGCGAAACACCGCGTTCATTTTTAAACAATTTTTTTAGAAATACTTTTAAAATTTCCTCGAGCTGTTTTTGATTTATCAAACCTTTCCAGTCAGCATCCCAGCGGATTTCAATCATGCAGCATTTTTGGAAGAAGAAAAGACACGTAAATGAGCGCTGCGGCTCCGTGGATTTTCAGCTGTTTCTTGGGCAGTAGCATTTACCGGCCGTCTTGTAATTACTTTGCCCAGCGATTTCTCTCCGCAAATACAGTAAGGCAAATCAGTTGGACAAACACAGGGGTTTTCCCATTTACGGAACTGGTGTTTGACCATCCGGTCTTCCAGTGAATGGAAAGAAATGATGGCCAGGCGTCCATCCGGTTTCAGACGTGACAGAGTCTCTTTCAGCAAAATTCCAAGTTCATTTAATTCATCATTGACCGCTATTCTGAGTGCTTGAAAAGTTAATGTTGCCGGATTAAATCCTGGCTTTTGGAAACGTCGTGGTATGACGTTGCCCACCATATCGGCTAATTCCTTTGTTGTTTCAAACGGTTTTTTCTCACGTTCAATGAGGATGGAACTGACTATTTTACGGGCAAAGCGTTCCTCACCAAGATCGCGTAATATTTTAAGCAATTCGTGTTCACTTGAATTATTAACTAGAGCCGCGGCTGTGAGGTTTTGACGATCCGGATCCATGCGCATGTCCAGCGGACCATCATGCATAAAAGAAAAACCGCGTTCCGGACGTGCAAGCTGTTCAGAAGAAAGGCCGATATCAGCCAAAATATAATCAAATCGAGGTTCCCCCCAATTTTCAAAACATTCGGGTAATTCTGAAAAAGATGCTTGCTCTAGATGTATTTGTTCTTTGTAGTTCTTGAGACAGTCTGCTGCGGCGTTTAATGCTTTTGCATCACGATCAATACCATATAAATTTGCTTCCGGAAATTTTTCTAACAAACGCTTGCTGTGACCACCACCGCCCAGAGTGCAATCCAGAATTGTCTGAGTTGTCTGCGGTGCAAAATCGACAACTTCAGCGGCTAAAACAGATATATGTTCAAATTGCATTTTCATTTGAAGCGAAACATTTTTTTTGCCGCGGAATGATAGGGGTAAACTTTCCGGAAAGCAATGTTATCAGAGCGAAGTAAAATTTGGAAAAGTAGGTGCGGATTTAAAGCATCTTTTTGCGCGAAAATCAGTTTCAGCAAAGTTGTGGCCGATTCCTCCGGAAAATCTCCACGCACGACTAAAACTGGATTCCATGCTACTCCTGTCAATGCTTCAGCTTGATATGAAAATGAATTGGCCGGAAGTTTATGTGGAATTAGCCAAGTGTAATTTAAACGCAAAGAGCGTATCAGTTGCTGGTCTAATGCTAAAAGACGGATGCCCGCAAATTGCTCAAGCCAGTTATTGATTTCCTGCAAAGGAACTGGACCTGTAACTGCCAAAACTTCTTCAGAAAAACCATCGGTAAAATCCGGAATACTACTACTGTTGAACCAGTTTATTTTACTTTGTGGCGCTAACTTTTTCCAGACTTGCGCAAAATAGAGTGAATTATCATGCACCAGCAAAGTCTGTGTACTTTCGAGTGAAAGGAATGGCCCCGGAACTGTGCCCAGAACATACAGCCAATTCTTCCAGAGAACAGACAAAACACGCAGTCCGGAATGTTTTTTCAACTCTTCATGTGCGGATTTTGCGTCAATGATTGCCAGAGAAATACTGTTATTTGAAAGTTGTGTCAAACGGTTTGCCGCTGAAATTTCCGGGCGTATCACAAGCTCAGACTTATTGGTTTTCTGGGAAGATGCCCAAAGTCTGGATAATTCAGTAGCAAAAATATATGAACCTGTACCTTGAGAGCCGGTCAGGATTATGTGTTGTGGTTTGCTCCATAAAGTCCCTGAAAAAGAACAAATCCAAAACAGTAGAAATATTATTGTAGCAATTATCTTCATAAAATTTGCTTAATCACTTTTGGCATTCTGCACAAAAAAATGTACTTCGTTGTTGCTGAACTATGCGTTGAATTGGCACATCGCATTCCGGACAGGCCTGTTCATTTTTACCATAGACCTGGAGAAATTGCTGGAATGTTCCGGTTTTGTCATCAACTCTGCGGAAATCAGAAATTGTGGTGCCGTTATTTTTGATAGCTTCTTCGAGAATATTTTGAGTGTGTTTAATAATTTTAGTCCAATCTTTTTTAAGAAGCTTTCCAGCTGCGCGCTGAGGATGAATCCGTGAGCGGAACAAAATTTCTGAGACATAAATGTTGCCTAGTCCTACCACTATCTTTTGATCCAGCAATACAGTTTTAATTTCACGTTTGGATGATAGCATTTTCTTAAGAAAGTAATTGCTATTCATTTCAGCAGAAAGTGGTTCGATTCCCAGCTTGAGCAATGACTTTGAATCGGCCAGTTTGTCATAGACTTCCAAAGTTCCGAAACAGCGTATATCGTCAAATATCATGACCCGCCCGCTTTTTAAGTGAAACCAGACACGATTATGTTTAATCGGCTCCGGAAGAGGATCACTGATTATGAATTTGCCTGTCATGCGTAAATGTGCAATTAAATATCTTTCTGGTTGCAGATGAAAAATTAAAAACTTGGCGCGGCGTGTTACATCCAGAAAAGTCATTCCGCATAATTTTTCCTGAAACGCGTCCAGGTCTCCCTGCACTATTGGATTATTGCGGAATATTTCAACGGATGAAATTGCATCCCCGCAGATTTCTTCACGTAATTCTCTAACAACTGTTTCTACTTCTGGTAATTCTGGCATATTGAGTTTGTTCTGCTTTGAAAGTTTTCTCTTCTTCAAACATATTCTAACTGAGTCAGATTTTACTCACAACCACTTTTAACAATTCAGTTGTTTTAAGAATATATTTGCAGAACAATAAACCCACGTAATCGCAGTATAAAATTACTCTGACCCTATTTAATAAGCTATCCACATTACCATGTTAATGTGGATTCTAAATTTGTACAAACAACAAATTATTTTAATAAAATATTTCAAGCAATATGTTTGTCCGAATTTGAATTGAGATCAAGTTTTGACTCAGTAGTTTAGCGATAGCGTCTATTTAACTTCATAGATGTTTGAGGAGGAACAACAAATATTAAGGTAAAATTTGAGATTAATTTTGCAATGACTTCTTGTAATACACAAGGTCCAGGACTCTCATTATGTTCTTAAAATTTAGGCAGGATGTTTTTGAGTTTTCTGCTATGGTGAATATGATTGTTATCATTAATGGAGAATTCTGTGATATTGGAAGTTGTAATTTTAGATATAAAGCCTGAATTATTATCAAAGTATGAACCTGCCTTTGAGCAGGCACAAGAAATCATTTCAGGTAGGAAAGGTTATATTTCACATCAGTTGCAAAAATGCCTTGAAAAGCCAAACAGGTATATTTTACTGGTTAACTGGCAAACATTGACTGATCATACTGTTGGTTTTCGTGAGTCAGCTGAATTTCAGGAATGGCGTAAAATACTGCATCATTTCTATGATCCGCTTCCACAAGTTGAGCATTATGAATTAGTGTTTAAAAATGGTTTATAGTCAAGAAAATTGAGAATGATGCAGTCGAAAAAAATTCTAAATTTCTCATCTGGAGACTTTAACGCTTGCTTATAAAGTAAAATTAATGAAAATAATTAGAAGTTTAGAATTCAAAGCTGATCAAGCATGGGGCGCAAAAGATATTGCGAACATGAATGGAATAAGCACTCGACTTCATTGGACAGACAAACCATATAAATGGCACATTAATGATGGAGAAGAAGTATTTGTAGTTTTGGGAGGACAAGTAAAGATGTTATATCGTGAGGAAGGTAAAGAGAAATCAACTTTGTTAAATCCTGGTGACATTTTCTATGCTACGGTTGGAACAGAGCATGTTGCTCATCCAGTTGGTGAGGCGAGGATACTGGTAGTTGAAAAAGAAGGTAGCATATAACAATTAAATGTACTCAGAAGTTTTGACAAACTACGCTTCAATAATATTGTGTTACATAAAGTGAAGGTTGATTATCCTAAATCCAAAACTTGATTTAGATAATATCAAGGTATTAACCTAAAATATTCTGATTAGTATTGAGGAGTAAAATGGCAGTTGGCTGGGCCCGTGAAGGGGCGGTACAGGAGCAAATTGATGCTACTATAGCAGATGCGGTTGAGTTGGCAAGAAGTCGTTTGACTGAAGGGGAAAGTTCGATCCATTGTGAAGAATGTGAATCGATGATCCCGGAAGCAAGGCGTAAAGCTGTGCCAGGAGTCCGCCTTTGCGTTAGCTGCCAGTCAGAGTTGGAAAAACAACAAACCTCGATCAGTTATTTCAACCGCAGCGGCAGCAAAGACAGTCAGCTCAAGTGAAGCGCGGTCCTGGGGCTGGTTGATTACGCACGTATTTTTCCCCATGGAGTTCCCTTAAGCCGTTGTCCGGCAAGCCACCAACCCAATATTCCGCAAATGAGTGCTGTAGCAATTGGTGCGGTTAACCAGAGGTGCGGATCTAAGTTCAAAGGCAAATTCGCTTCGACCGCAGGTGCGACATATTGACTTCCTAAAAACGCAGCCGGATCGTTGCTTTTTTGGAGACCATTTGGTAGAGAAAATTTTAAAGTTGAAAGTCCTTGTGCAGCCAGCCAAGTCAGTAACACTCCAATTGTTCCACCTAAAAAACCTTGAAATGCTGCCTCAGCGGAAAGCTGTTTCCGCACATGTCCACGGCTCCAGCCGATAGCACGGAGGACTGCTGCTTCGCGTTGCCTTTCGCCCATTGCTCCACGTAAAAAGACTATCAAAAGTAGTAACGCCAGAACTCCCGCAACAGAGGTAGTTACTTGCTGAAATTGTCCGGTTAAACGGGAAAGTGTTCCGAGCAGTGACAAAAAAGAATCGGCACTGACGACGCTGGAATTCGGAATTATTTTCTGAATGGAAGCCTTGGCAGCATCAGCTTTTGAAGGATCTGAGACACGCAGGAAAAGCTGATTGACATGACCCTCTTTCATATTTACTAAGCGCCGCGCTTCGTTGATGTCCAGATAAAAATTTGCGGAGGCGATTTGGCTGCCTTGCTGAATATCCACGATTCCGCTTATCGTAAAAGACGTACTGCCGATCTTGATAGTTTTTCCGGGTTTCAGACTATAAAAAGCACCATAATGCCGTTCTACCAATGCTTCATTTTTCCCCGCTTTTGGCATGCGGCCTTTTATCAGCCATTCCTTGACTCTCGCAGGTCCGATCAGCTTTTCCGGATTTTTATTTTCGTTTTCAATTACGGATTGAAGTGGAATTCCACTTACACTGAAAAATTTTCCGGGCGCGAAATTCCAGAGCAAAACTGTTCCCATGACTTCGGTCACACCTTCAATTGTACGCAGAGAATTCCATTTATTTTCCGCAATTGGCTGAGCGGAATACGGAATCATCAGCCCCATAGTTTCCGGTAATGCGGATTCTGTCGTGCCTTGTTGAACGACTAAATCTGCAGCTAGATTTTTAAACGGCAGCTGCGCCAATGACTGAAAACCCTCACCGAGAACAGGCAGCAAAATCACCATCGAAACCGCAAGTCCGACTCCGCCAACCACAAAGATTGAACGACCCCAGCGGTAAAGCAATTCCTTGATTAAATATACGCTGTGTATTTTAAAAGGAGACACTTTAGTTTTCTCCAAGTTTTGCTTCGATCACTGCCCTAACATCTCCTGCGGACCATTTTCCATCAAGTTTCATCGGACTTTCTGAAGCAACCGGAAAGTTTTCGAAAATGACTTCTTGTCCTTCAAGTGTGTGTTTGAATTCTCCATCTACAAATATTACAACCGGAATATGTCCCTTCATTCCGGAAGCTTTTAGACGGGCTTTCCCGGCTTTTGTATCTGCGTCTATCTGTTGCACAGTGACTTTGTCACCAAAGGTTTTCAGCATTTCAAGTGTTTGTTCTAGGGCACGTCTAATCGGCCAATGGTCGAGTGCTACGATTTCAACTTCTACAGGTGAAGCCGCCCAAATGTTTGGTGTGAAGCTGACTGCAAAAGACAGCATTACAGCAACTAAAAAGCTTTTAAGATTAATTTGTTTCATCAGAAATTTCTCCATTACTTAAGTGAAGGCGTTGTTCCGCCTGTTGTGCGATTTCCGCATCATGGGTCACAACCACCAAGGTTGTACCATATTCATGGCTGATTTTCCGGAGCAGTGACAAGACTGTTTTTCCGGTTGATTCGTCCAAATTTCCGGTGGGTTCATCTGCCAGTAAAACCCGTGGACGTTGAATTAATGAGCGTGCAATGGCGACTCGTTGTTGTTCGCCTCCACTGAGTTGAGCAGGACGATGGTTCAGACGATGTCCAAGTTCTACGTCCGTCAGCAACTGTTTCGCGAAATCTTGGTATTCCGCTTGTGTTGTTTTATCTTCAAATGCAACGGGAAGGAGCACATTCGCCAGGGCATCCAAAGATGGAATCAAGTGAAAACCCTGAAAGACAATGCCGATCCGTTCCCTCCGGACTTTCGCTAATTCTGTTTCGGAAAGTCCGCCCAACTCAACTCCGTCAATTGAAACAGAACCACTTGAAGGGGAATCCAGTCCTGAAAGTAAACTCAAGAGGGTGCTTTTACCGGAACCGGAACGACCGACAATGGCGCTCATTTTTCCGGCAGGAATCGTAAAAGAAAGGTCACGCAGAACGCTCACAGTATTGAACTGCTTACTAAGGTTGGTGACTTGAATTGCATTTGACATAAGCTTTTTTTGTTTTGAATGTGAGAGGAAATTTCGGCCTTTCCTCAAATCTACTGCAAAAATAATTTTAATCTTCGGCTAACCAGCGCCACGGATGAGGTCGTACCATTTTAAATCCGGCGAGGACTGCACTCGAAACAGCGGTTAAGATAGCTAGTATCCAAGCCAATGCTGAAGTCAACAAGGGCATTTGAATAGGTGCGACCAACATCCGGGTTCGGTCAAAATCTGTTTCTGGTAAAAAATGCGGACTGGGGCTGATTTCCCACGAAAGTTCCATCGCCAGTTCCACATCTCCAATCAAGGCAATTCCGAGCCACGCGAACAAAAGTCCGAGCAATCCTCCAACTCCAGACAAGATTGCGGTTTCAAGTGATAGTTGACTGATAATCCGGGGTCGTGTCCAGCCGACCGCCTGCAAAACAGCAAGGTCTCTGCGACGTTCACCAATCGCAGTAGCGGTACTTCTTGCCAAAAGCGCTAAGGCAAGCAGCGCGATTACTGCAGTAAAAATGACACTCATTTGATCTGAGAGAAACATCAGGTCTTCCAATTCTTCCTGAATAGAAATTTCGCTGGAAACGATTGCTTTTTCACCCAGCATTTTTTCTACCGCACTTGTTACAGTGACTAAATGTCGTTGATCAACTTCGAGGAAAAGTAAATTTACATCCGTCTGTGTGAATGGATAAAGATCGATAATCCAGGGTGCTTTACTTGCTAGAAGTTGTGCTTCCGCAAGCGGCAAATAAATATCTGCACGCATAATATTTCCGGATTTTGGTGTATCTACTGTTCCGGAAATGCGGTAGCTCTGTCCCTGCAATGCTATTTGATCACCGACCTTCAATTTATTCTTAGCAGCAAAATCACCATCCACTAATGCTTCCACCGGTACAGTTTCAGGATCGAGCGGATTGCCTGAAATTAATTGTGAATTCAAACCGGGGATTCCCGAAGTGCCTTTGGAGTCAACTCCTAATAAGGACTGGAATTTTTTTGGAGACAAGTCCCACAAAAATACTGCTCCGGTGGTCCGGATGACTCCTGGAAGTTTGCGGATTTTCTCCACCGCATCTGCGGGAAGTTGCGCGGTTGGGTGCGGAAAAACAAGGCCTTCCAGCTTTTTTGGAATGTCGCCAGAAAGCTGAACTACTATATCCGCACCTACGTTTTCAAGCGGAAGCCGCAAAGCATCAGAGGATGCGCGACTGATTGCGGTCAGCGTGACTGCCATGAAAACTACTAACGAAATGCTGATCAAAGTAACTGCGCTTCTGCCGAAGCGATAAACAAGTTCTTGTTTGAGGTAATGAAATCGACTCATTCTGGGTTGTCAGAGGTTAAATTATTAAGCCTGATTAATGTTAATGAGAATTAGACTAGCAGAAGAATGTGAAGGAAATTTGAAGAAATTGTGGAAAAGTGGAGGAGGATGCAGATTCTGCTGAGATCATGATATGTTCCTGATAAAACAAGCGATCATGTTTTTCGCATACCTTCTTCAACAGTTCTTATATCTTGAGATTTGAGCATAAAATCTTCTTCAAAAATGGACAATATTTGCTGAGGTACGATCGTGCTAAGTGTTTTTGGATCATCAAAACCGAGCAGTACCCTGATCAAACGTCGGAAAACTTCCAAGGGTGTTCCTGTTGAGCTGGCACTGAGTTTAAGTTGTTTTTCTACACCTTGCGGTACTTCGAAGCGATGTTTTTCTTGGTTGTAGTCAATAGCTGCATTGTTGTTACTGTAATAACCATGTGGCAAAAATTTAAATCTCGCAAAATTATTCAGGAATTCGTGAGTTGTTTTGCTTTTGGATAAATCCTGTTCGAGTTCGTTTTCAAGTCCTTCCCCTGCTTTAAAGGAATGCTCCATTTTGTTCAACAAGGTAAAAAATGTATGAGTGTTTGTTAACACTTGATAGATCATTTTCCCCTCTGCTGAAGTCATTGTTTTGCAGGCTTCTTTCAAAGCTGTCATTTCAAAAGGAAGAAAAGGATCATACACAGATTTTTTACCAGCTGAAGAAAATTGTGTTGATTTGTTCGCTCTTGCTGATTTACGTGACGTGGATTTCCTTTGTACAGAGGCTACTGCCGGCACTGTTTTGTTAACCTCACTTGCAAGTTCTTCTTTCTGGGCAGCAGCTTTTAATTTATGTGCTTGAATTCTCGCCCCGACTGCTTTTAACTCTGAGCCCATTTCTTGGACAAAACGCTGTTCCTCCAGAGCACCATGTCCTAACATTTCATCAAGAATCCAATTCAGTTCCTCTACTTGTTCTGTACTTTTCTGCAGATTTTTTGTTGAAATTGCGGTATCCCCTTCAAGCAGAGCAATTGTCTGCTCGTACAAAGCCGTTGAGTCAAGCTTTTGTGCTTGTAGTTTTCCTAATTCAAGCCACATTGTTTCGACTTCCTTGATGGAACTTTTCAGCAAAACACATGTTTGAGTGACACTGCCGAAAACCATTGCTGCGGCAGTTAAACCAGCATTTTCATCATATGCTTTCTGGAGATAATTATAAGTCTTTCTTGAGTTCCAATCTGCAGCATTCGAAAGTGTTTCTACAAAGCCTTTTATTCGTTCACAATACTGCAACATTTCCTTTTTGCCTTCTTCCAGTAAATCAAGTGCGTATAACATCCCTTCAGTTATTGGTGTATCAAACAGCTCAACATCTTTTACGTTTTGCTGTAATTGATTGAGCTTCTGCGTCTTTGAATCAGCAACGCGTCCACCTTTTTCTAACATACCTTTGATCAATCCCAGGACTTTAAAGAGGAAAGTGCTGCTGATGGTTTGTGAAGAAGAATTGTGATAGATCTTGCCAAAGGAGATGGAAAGGTTTTGCAGGATTCCTGTTACTTCACGTAAAGTTTGCTCAACACTGCCAAATGTCTCAATAAAAAGTTGAAGATGCTCTAACTCCTGTGTAGCATTGTCGTGGAACTCAGCGATGCTCTTTTCAAGACCTGCTCGTTCTTTTTGTTCTTTGAGATTGTGCAAATGTTTTTGGAAAAATCCCTGAGGCTCAAAAGGGATACGCAGCAGGTACATACGCAGCAGCATGTCTGTACGGGAGATTTGCTGAAGTTCCAATTCCCAAGCCGGAATATTTTTTGAAGAAAAATTTACGTTTTTCAGGTTTCTTTCAAAATCTGAAAGTTTTCCCAAGAGTTCATCCGGTGTAGTAGTTTTGGGTGTAGATTTTTTCGTAAGAGCAGTTTTCAAAGCCTCCTTTTCTAATTCCTGAATGCGGCTGACATTTTGGAAAAACTTATAAACAGCTTGAACCTCTTCGATAGTCATTGGTGTATCAAAACTGTTGACATTTTTATTAATCAGGAGACTGCTGGCTAGCGGTGCGGCTGCTGAATAGAGTTGTTCAACTTTTGTTTTTACCGCATCATCTACCGCTGCGTCTATCGGCAAAGATACCCATTTACCTTGTTGGAGACCGTCGCGGATGTTCTTGATTTTTTTCAGCGATAATTCGATAGCTTTGCCGGGAGAGAATCCAAGTGGTTCTGTACCGTAAAATCCCTGATCCAAACTGAGGTGGATACAATCAGCCTGACGCTTTATTTGATGTTTCATTTTCAAAAAACGATCAGCCTCTCTGCTGAAATGTTCCGGACTGCGGCATTTTTCATAAAGCTCTTTGTTGGTTCGGTTTATATCTGCCAACATGGAGACAATGCACTCTGGTTCACCTGCTTGAAAAATCCAGCGGTTTTCTTTGCCCAGTGCAAGATGAACAAACTGAGTGATATCTTTTGCTTGTTTCAGAGCACCCTGAATTTGCGAAACTGGTTTCCTCTCTGCTTGTAAAGAGGATTGGGCCTGTTTTAATTGTTCAAGTGTATTAGTGGACATAAGAACATCTCCAAGATATAATGTGCTCAGTTAATAATTTAATTTTCTTCATGCTAATAAACATTTCGTCTCAGGCGCATCGTTTGAACGGAGGATAGAGCAGAAGCGTTACAAGTACTTATAATTAATAACCCTTGAGGAAAAAGGGAATTCCAGCATCAAAGTATGAAATCAATATTGGCTAGTATCTCACAACCTAAAGAGATACAAAACTTAAATTTAAAAGAGTTGACTCAACTGGCCGCAGAATGCCGACAGAGAATTATAGAAGTTACCAGTCAACGAGGTGGTCATCTGGCTTCTTCACTGGGTACCGTTGAAATCACAGTTGCCCTGCTAAAGAATTTTGATTTTAGCTTAGACCGAATTGTCTGGGACGTTGGTCACCAGGCTTACCCTTATAAAATCCTGACTGACCGCAATGAAAATTTTGATTCACTGGGTAAAGCAGGCGGAATCAAGAAATTTCTCTCTCGTGACGAAAGCAACTATGACCATTTTGGTGCAGGGCATGCTTCCACCTCAATTTCTGCGGCGCTCGGAATGGCAATCGGACGTGATCTTCAGCACAAAAAACACCGCGTAATTGCTGTCATCGGTGATGGCGCAATGACCGGAGGTTTAGCCTTTGAGGCACTGAATCATAACGGTTCACTCGATAAGAATATGCTGGTTATCTACAATGATAACGGTATCAGTATTGATCCAAATGTTGGTGCAATTTCAAAATTACTGACACGCTTTGCCTCTTCCAGGTTTTACAACAGTTTCCGTGAGGAAACTCTTGAATTCGCAGATAAAGCTCCATTCTCTGAACGACTAGGTCTTAAAGCTACTTTACAGAAATTACACGATTCTGCAAAGAGCTTTTTTTCTCCGCCAAGTATGCTTTTTGAACAATTAGGCTGGCGTTATTTTGGTACAGTTGATGGTCATAATCTGCCGGATCTGTTGGATTTATTCGATCATGTAAAAGATCTGGACGGCCCAATCGTGATTCATGCAATCACTCAGAAAGGCAAAGGTTATGCTTTTGCTGAAGAAGATTCCCACAAATATCACGGAGTTACTCCTTTTGAACCGGTTGATGGTAAATTTATTAAGAAAAAATCAACTGGTAATGCAATAAGTTTTTCCCAGGTTTTTGGTGACAAACTGGGAGAATTAATGGAGCGGGATGAGAAGGTTGTGGTTGTGACTGCCGCCATGCTGAGCGGAACTGGAATTGTTAAACTTCAACCGAAATATCCTGACCGTGTGCTTGATGTAGGCATTGCGGAAGGCCATGCCGTGACATGTTCTGCAGGACTTGCCACCACAGGAAACAAACCTTTTGTTGCAATTTATTCAACATTCCTGCAACGCGCACTGGATCACATTATTCACGACGTTGCCATTCAAAACCTGCCGGTACGCTTCATGCTCGATCGGGCAGGATTTGTAGGAGCGGATGGTCCGACACATCATGGTTTATATGACCTGACTTATTTGCGGATGATTCCGAACATGACAATCATGGTTCCGCGAAATGGAGCTGAATTAAGAGGTATGATGGAACTTGCGAGCAATTACGAAACTGGTCCATTAGCAATACGTTACCCAAGAGGGAATACTGCTGAGCTTGATGAAAAAAAGATTCCGCAAATTGAATATGGCAAAGCACATATTTTGCGTAAAGGCCAAGATGTAGCGCTGTTTGCAGTGGGATCGATGGTGGATACTGCAGAAAAGGTGGCAGATCTTCTCGAGGAAAAAGGATATTCTGCAGCCGTTGTCAATGCGAGATTTGTCAAACCTCTTGATGGAAATGTGATTGTCCAGTTTGCTGAAAAAGTAAAATTGCTGGTCAGTCTGGAGGAAAACACAATACACGGAGGTTTCGGCAGTGGTGTACTGGAAACTCTGAGTGAGCAAGGAATTTGCGTGCCAACTTTACAGATTGGAGTCCCGGACCGTTTCATTGCGCAGGGTTCTCCTGAAGAACAATTTCAGGCTGCGGAATTGAGTCCGGAACAAATTTCTAAGCGTATACTTGAAAGGCTGCCTGCGACTGTAGAGAAAATTGACAAGAAAAGAATTGACCTGCAAAAGGTTTCCGCCTGAAAAAATTATAGATTATAAAATAGTTTTTTAAACAATAATTATAAACAATAATATTATTGAGGACTGATTTAATAGATAATTATAATCATTGAAATACAAAGCAATCAGTTTTTTCTGTAGACAATATTGGCGCATTTTAACAGTGTTTACTAAAATGTACGGCTCTTGCATTTGAGGAAGTGCTGAAAGATTTACCAGGGATCCGGGCCACGAATTCCGTGAGAAAATTGCGTCAACCATTTATTGAAGGAAATTTAACATGTCAAACGATTTACTGAAACAGCTGGAAGGAAAAATCAACGCAGCGATTGAAACCATCGAATTGTCACGTATGGAAATTACTGAACTGAAAGAACAAAACGATGAGTTGGAAAACCGCTATGTTGACTGGGAAGATAGGCTGTCTGCTTTGATTGAAAAATTTGAGCAGCTGGAAGATGGAGAATCTGTTGAGATTGAAGCAGAAGTAGAAGCGTCAATTCAGAAAGTCGAGGAAGAAGAAATTGAGGATGTCGCAGCTGAAGAAGAAGAAGCCGATGATGATGATGCTGCAGATGAAGATGTAGAAGAAATTTCAGCTGATGTTGATGAAACTGAAGGTTCCGTGTTTGGAACGAGTCCGGAGTCATTCACAGAAGCCCCAGAATCTACTCAGCATTACGCATGACGCGGAGTCCGAATTCCGGATCCTCTAGTTTTTTCTGCACTGTTTTATTGCCTGCACATCCATTTGCGAAGAATATGTTAACTCAGCTTCTTCGCAAATCACTTCCCTTGTTATTTATCAGCTTTTTTTTCGGAGTACTTTTCCCCACTCCGTCACTTCAGGCACGCCCGACAGTAGGAGTTCTTTCTGTAGATATTCACTATCCCTCAAAAGGACTGAATTGGCTGGGAATATTTCTTCAGGAAGAACTTTCCCTGCAGTTACAACTGCTGGATCGATTTTCGCTCATTTCTCCGGATTCCATGAGACGCTGGAATCGGCGTTTACGAAACTCCGGTCAGCCGGTGTCAAGTTCCTCTGAATTGAAAAATTCAGCAATATCACAACTAAAACCAGATAAACTGCTTAAATTGTCAGTACAGAAAGTCCTCAACAAACTTTCTGTCACTTGGAGTATTTACAGTTTTGGTGAAAAGAACTCCATTCAAATAATCCAAAACATTCATTCTTGGAACACTCCGGACAAACTGGTCGATTCTCTCTTGCAGGATCTTAAAAAAGGAGACACCTTATTCAGTGATCTTACATATTTTCCTTTAGACTACACTTGGGAAGGCATTCGCAGTCTTTATCAGTGGAGGCTCAAAACTGTTCCGCCAACCAATTCATCTTCCTGGGAAGAGCATAAAGGTGAGTTGGAGGCGCTTATCTTGAGTTATCCTTCTCTGGCGGCGTCAATCCGATTTTCCAGAGCGGTTTTACTCATTATCGAAAGCAGCGTGATGCGGCCTGCCCACGTTCCTTCTTTGAATTCTGCTGAAACAGATATTTTGGCGGCTATGAAAGCGCATCCTGGAAATGGTGCACACCACAGCTTACTCTCACTTTTACACTACCTTCGTAAAGAACCCTTATTTGCTAAACAGCAGGCAAACATTGCCAACAAGATAAATCCCGGAAACGGTTTGGCTTTAATCCTTTATGGTCTTACGATTGGAAAAACCCCTCAAGCAGGTGCCTCATATATTAAAAAAGGACTCCGACTTTATCCTTTTGTTGCTGAACCGAGTGCGGACGGCTGGCAGCCATATCATGTGCTTGTTAAAGATTTAGAGCCGTGGCTTGTTGCTTCAATTTCTCAAAATGTATCGAATTATGAACAATTGATGCAATCAGGCAAAGAGAGTTACAAAGCCCAGCGCTGGTCAGAAGCACGTCAAGCATTTGAAGATGCATCAGTTCTTGAACCGTCTCTTCCAGAACCCTTGCTTTCGCTGGCACAGTTGAAATTGGCCCGGCAGGATCCGCAAACTGCACTCTCACTACTCGCTAAACTGAGGAAAAGATTTCCCAGACATGCGGAGATAAATCTATATTTGGGCTATGCTCATGAGAAATTAAAACACCATTCAAAAGCGGAAGCTTTGTATCGTGAGGTACTTCATCTTAAGCCGGAGCACCATAAGGCTCTACTGAGGCTTGGTGCAGTTCTTATCAAACTTGGAAAACGCCAAGAAGCCAAAAGCTTTTTAGAAAGTCTCACCCAAAAATATCCGATGTACACGGTTGCCTGGTGGAATCTTGGCATAGTCTATTATCAACTGGGAGAACTTGAACTGGCAGAATCCGCATGGGAAGAATCTCTAAGGCTTGAGCCTGATAACAATCAAGTGAGGGTACGTCTTGAACAACTTCGTGAAGAGTTGTTTTGAGTCACAGACTCACTTTAAAATTATTTATTGATAAAATTCATTTAGGCTTCACTATTGCAACTTTAGTAAATAGCAGGGTTGTTTATGCTGACAAATAGTTGTTATTCAGACATATAGTAAATTATTATATATAAATTTATATTATAATAATAGTGTATTAGGGACTTGTTGCTAATCATTGACTGCAGAAGCAGAATCTGAGTTGAGGAGGAAGTTTTTGCAATTGCGGATCCGCAATACTCTGATTGCTAATGAAGAAGTTTGAATGCATGTCTACAACATAAATGTCTTTAAATTTATTGTATTAACTTATTTAAGAGTTGAGTTAACAAAATAATTATAAGTTGTTTGGGAAAATTGTTAATATACTGTACTTTAACTTGAATATAATATAAGATACTTTGATTTACAGAATAAAAAACTTGCTTTACTTTTTTAAAGTCCATAGACTCTCACGCGAGACGGGGCAGGAGAGTCTCCAAGATCAATCAGAACAGAAGAAGGAATTGAACATGAAAAATATTATAATTTTACTCATATCTGTCTTTTTTTCTGTCCAGGTTTCAGCTCAAACTCAAGAAGTTTTACCGACAGATGAAACTTCCAAGACAAATTTGGCAGGCCAATATATTTACGCTGACTCATACTTCAAAAAATCCAAAACAAGTGTTGTTTTGAAGAATGGACTTATGCTTCCTATGTTTTACGGGTGGCGGTTTGTAGTTTATAATACAGAAAAGTTTTTTATTGGTGGTACTGGCTTAACAGGTCAAACTGGTGGTCCAACCGAAACCGGTACGATGTCACTTGGTGGACTAACTGCTGGTTATGATTTTACCATCTTTGACGATATATTTGTGGACTGGGGTATAACTGCTGGTGGTGCCGGTGGTAAATCGTATGATGGAACTACTACCACAGATGAAGGTGGTGTGTTCGTAGAACCCTGGTTTGGATTTAATCATAAAATTGGAGAAAATACAGACTTTAATTATTCCTTCTCATATTTTATGATGCCGAACAGTGCTGCTTATGACGGTAAACCTGCATTTAATCTGCGCATTGATTTCATTATCAATTAAGACCACTTCATGACAATGCTGAATTGAGCATTGTTTCAATAACACAAAAGCCGTAATTTGCCGCTTTGTCGACTCAACTCTTTTAGGCGCATATTTCGGCTTCCTCTGAATTCCATTAAAAATCCTCTCAAATTTCTTTAAGTTTTGCCTTGCGGCCACATTGGCAGATTGAGCCCCAACCTCGTTTGCCTTGAATTTACAATCAACTATAAAATCTGCTAATAACTTTAGCTGGAATTTCCTGCTGTTATTTGGATTACTGAAGGTTTCAACTTTATTCATCTCTAGCTAAAAGTTATGTGTATAAAGCTTTCAATAATTCGCAATTCTGCTAACGTATCATTTCCAGTGAATGGGATAATCTTTAACTCTGGTGCAGAGGACTACGGTAATGTTTTCTCAGGACAATTATTTTTTCACCAAAGAAGTTGACTCTCTAGGAGATAAAATTGGTATAAATGGAAAAATCCGAAAAGAAAGAGCATATAAAAATGCTGAGGGAAGCTGGGGTTAAAGCCGGAATAATCCCTGTACAAAATCTGTTTAATGAAGACCAGAGGATTGAAGAAGTTAAGCGACTGGGGATATTAGATCTAAACCTGAGTAGTGAATCCCGTTACAGTTCCATTACTCAGGTAGCTACTTACCTTACAGGCTGTCCTCAAAGTACTATCAACATCTTAGGTTCAAATGTCCAACAGTGTAAGGCTAGTTTTGGTTTCGAGCCTGAACAAATCGACATGATGGAAGAAATGCCACGGGAAGTATCTATTTGTCAATTTGGTCTAGCCAAACCTGGGCAGCCACTTATTATTGAAAATATTTTAGAGGATCATCGGACCAAGAACTGGCAAAACATGCCATTTGATCCCGGCTTCCGATTTTATGCTAGCTTGCCGTTGATGAGCTCACGAGGTTTTTCAATAGGTACACTCTGTGTATTTGATCCTAAGTCTAAAAATCTAGATCATCAGCAGATCGATGGTTTGCGACTCTTATCAGATCAAATTGTACACATGCTGGAAAAAGAAATAAATTCAACAGGAGTCTCAGTTCCGGAAGTTAAAACTGAAGAACAGTCTAGCCAAATCAAGGGGAATTACTATTCAGCAACAAGTATCATTTTTGCGGATTTTGTCGGTTTTACCAACTTGGTGGAAAACAGTGATCCTGGTGAGCTTCTGGAGACACTTAACACTTTTTTCAGTGGTTTTGACAGAATTATTTCAAAACACAATGTACGAAAAGTCAAAACGGTAGGTGACTGCTATATGTGTGTTGGTGGAATACCATCTCAGCAAAAAAACCATGCTCAAGAAGCATGTGCTGCGGCAATGGACATGCTCAAGTTTGTGGAAGGCACAAACATTCAGTATGAAGTACTCGGAAAGCCCCGCTGGGAACTCCGGATCGGTATTCATTCAGGACCGGTTATCGCTGGAACTGCCGGAAATACTTTTGATATTTGGGGGGATGCGGTCAATATTGCTGCAAGACTGGAAAGCAGCGGTGAAAGCGGAAAAATTCACATCTCAGAAAAAACGAAAGATTATTTGGAAGGCTCCGGAAGTTTTACTCCAAGAGGCGAAGTGGAACTTAAAAACAAAGGTTCATGGTCTACATTTTTTCTTGATGGGCTCAACTGATTTTAGTTTAGTAATTAAAAAAATCAGTTAACAAAAAAGAAATTGTGGGATTAAATTAAGCTTCTATCCATTGGAATAATCGGTCACGTTCACATTTCTTTTCAGAACAACCGCCACAGAGTCTTGTTGTCTGAATTGTTTTTAATTTTCCTTTGCGTGACCATACTCCAAGCATTTCTTCCATTGCGCCTTCATCACTTTTAAAGTACTCACATAACTGACCAAGTGAAACATTCTTGTGTTTACGCAAATAATCTCTAATTTCAAATAATATCATAATATATTTGTTGTGCTGCCGAACATGACTATATTTTATATAAGTTGTTCATAGAGTTCTTAAATCAGCTTTAGGGACCTGGTTGACTGTTTGTTGTTAAAACGTGCTAGTCCAATAATTCCTGCAGAAAGCAACAATGTAATCGTAATAATCCATGTTATTGAACTCTGTGGATGTTGGGTGAAAGTCGCTGACTGATAGTATAGAACTGAAACACTCCAAGCCAATACAGAGAGATAGACTGAAGAAAACACAGCCCATCCCGGGCTTATTTCTCTCCAAATGGCGGCTAAAGCGGCAACGCATGGAGCATAAAGCAAAATGAAAAGTAGATAGGCAAAAGCGCCAGCAGTTCCGTCAAAGCGTTTAATCATGGCGCCAAAAGTGGACTTGGAAACTTCTTGTTCTTCAGCTGCAGTGGCAATGTCCTTTATCTCGCCAACCCCAATTCCCAATGGATCAGTAATAGTATCAGCGACACTTAGTACTCCAATCGGAATGGAGGCAAATGCGTTTTTAACAGCTTCTGACAACTCAAATTCTTTATCTTCTGGATTAGCACCCTCTTTGGCGTCCAATCCGGCATAAAGTGAGTCCAGAGTGCCTACTACTGCTTCCTTGGCGAAAATACCGGTAAAAAGCCCTACTGTTGCGGGCCAGTTTTCGTCACTGATGCCCATTGGAGTAAAGATGGGGGTGATGGTCATTCCAATTTTACTCAGCACTGAACTATCGCTGTCCTCGTTGCCGAAAGACCCATCAGTACCAATACTGTTTAAAAAACTCAATATCACAACTATGATCAGAATCACTCGTCCAGCACGGATCAGGAAACTTTTTAGACGTTCCCAGGTATGCATAAGAATGCTTCTTAGAGTAGGTACATGATAAGAAGGCAGTTCCATAACAAAAGGGGCACTATCTCCTTGTAGAAGGGTATTTCTTAAGAGCAGTCCCGTCAAGACAGCCATCAGAATGCCTATCAGGTAAAGTGCGAAAACAATGTTTTGTCCCTGTACTGGAAAAAATGCTGCAGCAAAAAGTGCGTAAACAGGTAGCCTCGCACCGCAGGACATCATTGGTGCCAACATCGCGGTTAGTGTTCTTTCACGGCGGTCTTCAAGAGTTCTTGTTGCCATTACAGCCGGCACACTGCAGCCAAAGCCAACCATCATTGGAATCATTGCTTTTCCGGGTAATCCCACGGTGCGCATAAGTCGATCCATCACGAAGGCGGCTCGGGCCATATATCCAGAATCCTCAAGGATGGTGAGACAGAGAAACATGAAGAAAATAGGAGGAATGAAAGTTGAGACGGTTTGGATACCTCCGCCCAGACCATCAGCTAGCAGAGTTACCAAAAGTTCCGGAATTCCAAGTTTCTCAAGGATGTATCTGAAACCATCAACCGTTATCGCACCTGTTAGCTGATCAAAAAAATCAATGAAGGCGCCTCCGACATTTATCGTCACCATAAAAGTAAGGTACATGAAAAGTAGAAATATCGGGATAGCAAGAAAGCGGTTAAGCACTAAAGTGTCAAGACGATCAGTGAGAGTTCTGGAGACCTCTCTGGTGCGGTTTAAAGTTTTACCGGTGATTTCTCTTACACGTCCGTAACGCAGGTCAGTCAAGACAAGATCAAGATCTTCTCCCAGCTCTGAGGCGACCTGTTTACGGAGATTATTAAGTTCAGAGATTGCTGTTGTAGAAAAATATTCCGGGCTTGGAATGTGCTGGTCGGATTCAAGTAAGTATAAACTCATCCAGTTTCTGGAATGTTCATTTCGTAAATTAATGGTCTGTTCTTTTTCAATCAGTGCAGATACTTGCGGTAGTACTTGCTGAATAGCTTGCGGCCACTGTACTGGATTAACAGAAGTTGTCGGTTCTCTTGAAACCTCTCCCAACAACAATTTAAGCTCTTCTAATCCTTGTTGTTTAGATGCAGTCATTTGCAAAACAGGGCAGTTTAGTTCATGCGAAAGCCCTTCGATGTCCAGTTGAAGATTAAGTTCTTTGACCTGATCCATCATGTTTGCTACAACGATTACGGGTATGCCCATTTCCAGTAACTGCATGCTAAGGAAAAGCCCGCGTTCCAGAGAAGTTGCATCGAGGATGTTAACCACTACGTCCGCGTTTTCAGACAGTAGAAAATCCCTAGCAATTTGCTCATCCGGTGAAGCAGCACTGAAAGAGTAGATTCCTGGAAGATCGACTATATTTACATCTTCTCCGGATATTTTACATGGCCCAGTTTTTTTCTCTACTGTCACTCCAGGCCAGTTTCCTACTTTCTGCCGTGAACCGGTTAATAGGTTAAACAGGGTTGTTTTTCCGGAATTAGGATTCCCCGCAATTGCTACCGTAAGTGGTTTCATTGTTTCACCATTTCAATGTTCAAGATGTCAGCTTCCTGCCTGCGTAAAGATAAATGGAAGCCGTTCACGAGTATTTCAAGAGGGTCACCCATGGGGGCGGTTCTAATTACACTGAAAAGAACGCCTGGTATCAATCCCATAGATAATAGTTTGCTCCGGTAAATTGGGTCTCCCTGACCGTAACCTGTCACCTTTACACGATCACCGGCCTTGAGATTTAAGAAATTGTTCTGCATCAGTTTCACCTTCTAAGGAATTCGTATTAAATATCTTTGATAAATTATTATTATAAAACATTTAAGACAGTACAATTAGTAAATATACGTATGTGCTAATTATTTAATTTAGTATAGATGATAACGCTTGGAAGGCATAGAAAAAAGAGAAGGGTGATACCATATACATCCTGAAAAAGGAAAAAAGGAAGGAGTACTAAAGGGGATAGTAGTAAAATATTTGTTGAATTATTTGGGGAAGAATAAACAGTAAATACACTGCTTGAATGCTAACTCAGCAAATAAAACATAGGTAACAGGAGGGCCGGATCAGCATTTATTTCTTGTAGGAAAGTTGAGACGGTTTAGCGATCCTTTTAGATTAACTTTAATTGTCTCACCACACTGAAATGAACGCAACATAGTACTAAAGCTACTGATTTCCTCTTTGAGATCAGCTGAAGGCGTGAGTTCTATATTCAGATCAATTAATGACATCTGCGGACGTTTCTCATTGAGGCGGATTGTACCTTCAATTGTACCATCCAAAGATCCTTTTATTTGAATTTTCCGGATGGCAATTAAAGGTCCGAACTGCACGTCAAACAGTACCTCTGAAAAATCAAGTTCAGGGATTTGCAGATTAAGCAGGGCTGCTCCTCCGGCGATACGGATTTGGGCGTTACTAAGTCGACCTTTTAGTTTGCCTTCCGGAAAGCGAGCTTGTTGATTCTGCAGGGCATTTATATTTTCGATTTGAGAAGAGAAGGAAAGACTGCCAGAAACAAAGGCATATGGAAGTGCGGCAATTAGTGGTACTTGTTCAATTTCTACTCCTGCAAGAGAAATATCGAGCATCTTCCTGGACTGCAAGTCAGTAGAAACCTCGATTGTCCCTCCATGGAGTTGTCCAAGTATTTTTGCTTTTCCGGAAGTTATAAGCGGCAAAAATGGCGCTTCTACATTTTCAAGAATAAGCAGTCGTAGATCCGGAGTTGCTGCCAGCCATTCAGGAGTTCGGAAGGCAATTTCGGCTGTGCTTACTTTTAACCACCCCAACTCTAAAGCTTCAATCTCAACTGGAATTCCTGTTTGTGTTGTCAAACGTAACTGAAGCGCGTCCGCGATTGATTTGCCGGGAAAATTCTCTTTAAAACCCCAAAATGCCAGCACAAAAATCAGCAGCAGTCCGATTATAAATAATAATAAACGTTTTAAAAACCGCATTTGCCTCAACCTTCCTGTTGCTTGTGTACCTGAAACGAGGCTCGTACCTGCCTGTTACCAGGGCTGATACTGATACTCAAATGTGAAGTCCGTAAAACTGGGCGATGATTTTCCAATTTATAAAGCATAGACAAAAGCTGATCCAGTTTAAGTCTGTCTAAACCGACTTTGACACCCTCTGTTCCTTTTTGAACATTGGTCAGCACATTAAGTTGTAAATTGTCCTGAATCACTAGTGAGCGTGCGATATTTTCTACGAAAGAACTAAGAGCCTGAGGCATAACAGGCACGGTTGGTGTACGACGCAGTTGATCCCATTCACCAGAGAGTGCACGGATTTGCTTGATTTGAAGATCTTGCTGATCAAGTTGCAGCAGCAGGTTTTTTTCCTGACGGTTGAGTTGCTGCATACCCCATATTCCTGCCAGCAGAAAAACCAGCAGAAACATGAAAGCAATCAGCAGCTGCTCCCTCATTGAAATATCAGGCATAGGAAGCGTCTATTGAGGAAGGTAGAAGTCAGTTACGTTGGCCAAGAGAAACATAATTCCGCTCAGTTTCGCCTGTATAAATCTGGCGTGGCCGCCCAATCTTTGAAACACCATTACGCATTTCCAGCCAATGTGCAATCCAGCCCGGCAGGCGTCCTATAGAAAAAAGTACGGTGAACATATCTGTTGGAAAGCCCAGAGCTTTGTAGATAATTCCGCTGTAAAAGTCCACATTTGGATATAGATTACGCTCAATAAAATATTCGTCAGTCAGAGCTGCTTCCTCGAGTTGTTTGGCAATATCCAACAAAGGATCAGGTGTTCCCAGCAAAGCTAATATTTTATCACAGTACTCTTTTAGTATTGTGGCTCTCGGATCAAAGTTTTTGTATACACGATGCCCGAAGCCCATTAAACGGAAACCGGAATCCTTGTCTTTGGCCAGTTTTACAAATTTTTGTACATCTCCGCCGTCCTTGTGAATTTGTTCGAGCATTTCCAAGACAGCTTGATTTGCACCACCGTGTAACGGTCCCCATAGTGCGGCGATTCCAGTTGATATTGAGGCAAACAAGTTCGCCTCACTACTGCCAACTAATCTGACTGTGGATGTTGAGCAATTCTGTTCGTGATCTGCATGTAAAATGAAAAGTACATTCAGGGCCTGCACAAATTCCGGTGGAACCTCGTAATCTGTGGTAGGTACTCCAAACAACATATTCAGAAAGTTTTTGGCATAAGTAAACTCGTTAATCGGATAAACGAAGGGCTGGCCGATATTTTTTTTGTATGACCAGGCTGCAATAGTCGGCAGTTTGCCCATCAAACGCCAAATTGCCAAATCTACCGCATCACTATCGGTTGCACTGAAATCAGGATAGAAAGTGGAAAGCGCGCAGACAATGCTTGAAAGAATTGCCATTGGATGTGCGTCCTTGGGAAAAGCCTGATAAATATGACGTACATCTTCATGCAACAAAGTGTGACGTTTAACATTGTATTCAAAGTCGTGCAACTGCTGATTTGAGGGTAATTCACCGTAAATCAGTAAATAACTGACTTCAAGGAAATTGGACTTTGCAGCAAGTTGTTCAATTGGATAACCTCGATAGCGCAATACCCCTTTCTCACCATCAAGGAATGTGATACCGCTTTCACAGGAGCCTGTATTGACGAAGCCTGGATCAAGAGTTATTACTTTTGTTTGTGAACGTAGTTTACTAATATCAATGCCAATTTCACCTTCGCTGCCCTTAATCAGAGGGAGATCAACAGATTTTTGATTAACTTCAAGTTTTGCTGTATCTGACATGGTGTCACCATTTTTTAATAAATGTTGTTTGTAGTAGAAATGATTTTCCCTACCCCCTGACGACAGGGTACCAGATACTCACTAAAGAGCAAGATATTCAGCCCAAAAAGTTGTGATTGTTAGTGAAAACTATTGTGGATTTGAAGGAGAGAATGTCCGGATTTACTACTGTTCTATAATTGTGTCTTCCGGTCTTTCGGACATATATTGAGTTTTAATCTTACTCTGCAGCCATGCTTTAATCGCATTTCTGGTACTCGGAATCAGCAGGACAAAACCGACTGTGTCTGTTAAAAACCCCGGAGTGAGCAGTACAAGACCTGCTACTCCAATTAACAGTGCGTCAAGCAGTTCTCCGGACGGCATGTGCCCTTCTTTTAAACTTTCCTGGATGCGGAATAAGGTTTGTAATCCCTGAATACGGGCTAAATATGCACCTAAAAATCCAGTAAAAACTACCAGAGCAATTGAAGTAAAAACTCCAAATGCTGAGCCTATTTGTATCAACAAGTAGATTTCAACAACGGGAATGATGGTAAAGGCGAGAAATAACTTTAATAACATAAGTCTTAGACTATTTTGTGTGTCTTACAAAAGTATGGAAAAATCATGAAGAATCTGAACTAACCGGCGTTATGCTGAATCTGTTAATTCCGGAAATTGCCTGTTGTCCGCTGGCTTGACGTCCGATCACCCTCCAGTAGAGTTGATTCTTTGCTTTTGCTCTCATTAATCCCATCGCCATTCCCGGCAGTTCACCTGCCAGCGGAACCAGTTCCTTGTCTGCAATCCAGCGATTTCCTTGAGGTAAATCAAAATATGATCCAGAATCTTCAAATTTTTCATCTACACCAACTTGAATTTTGAATTCACTGAAGGCCAGACTGTCCCACTGAAAAAGGAAGAGTCCATTTTCTTCAAAGCTAAATTTGTCAGTCGGTAAAAGCAGCTTAATGTCACTCAGCTTGATGACGTTTGACTTAGCAATATTATTATTTTCCTTCAGTTCTTCAATGTCGTTTTCAGGGTCAACTGTGGCAATTATCTGGTAATTCCCTAATAGTTGATCATCGGGAAGAATGTATTCCAAGTCGAAAGTTATTACTTCTCCAGGAGCCATTACACGTGTGCTGGGCATAGCAATGACAGATTTACGCATCGGTTGTTTGACATTGTAATATTGAATCTTCGCAGCAATATCCCTGACAATATCTCCGCCTGCATTCATTAAATTGAGACGTAACCTTAGCTTTTCACCACGCAATGCGTGCTTCGGTAAAATTTGCACTGATTCCCAGCGTAAATCCGGAGGATCAAATTTCAAAGGCGAAATGATGCGTTTCCCTGAAACTACCACTCCTGACGCAAGTTGAGTTTTAGCGACTTCTACGTCTTGAGGCGAAGCGATGAAGAAATAACGCTCATCACCCGGAGTGGTGTTAACTAAAATACGTTTAAACTTCGCATCCCAAACTCTGACGGAAATTTGATAACGTCCGGTATTTTCCAAAGCAATTTCATGCAGTACCCTTGCTGTGTCACCTGCCTGAATTGTGTAGACTTTGCGGTGCCGCTTTGTTTTTAGCTCCTCTGAATTTACTTTAATTTTAATTTCAACACCGACCTGTTTTGCTGCAGAACCTTGATTGGCAATAGCAGTTTGAACTAATTGATTATCACCATGTTTAGGACAGTCAGGATTAGACATGGATTTAAGAATCGAATTCGGAGAGTCAATGCTCATGTCCGGACCATCAGGCAGGGGGCAAGTTTTAGAAAGTACAATTGCAATGATTTTCAGTCCGGGGGACGGACTTGCCGGAGACAGGTTCGGTAAAAGTAGAACTATGAGCCCCAAAAAAATAAGTTTCAGCTGTAAAATCCGGGACATTTTTTACGAAGGAAGTGGAGTTTGAAATTTTTCTGTTCGCTTTATTTGAAACAAAAGCTTCTTCAACAGAAAATGATTTTCTACAGAATCATTGAAACATGCATGATTCATACACTTGATGTTTTCATACAGACTGAAAAATAAAACATTGTCGAAAATCTGCAAGTTTCTGAATTAAATACTTTATGAACAACAGACCAACTGTTCCAAAAAAAAATTAAGACGAGCGTTTAACTTGCTTTTAGCAGGGCTTCCGCCTCTTTTCCATTGCTGTTTTGCAGATGGAACCAATCACTACTGTTTTGTTTAAAATCTTCATGGACAGAACAGTGAACTGCTCCCAACTGATCAACCTGCACAATGCTAATAAGATGTAAACGGACCATTTCCAGAATTGACATGAAAGTGACTATAAACCAAATTCTAGCATTGTCACTTTCAAAAAGTTCTTCAAAGAGGCAATGCTGTTTTTTTCCGAATAGTTCAATCAGTTCTTCAATACGGTCTTCTATTCGTACAGTTTCTGCTTCGATTACTAATCTGGAAATTTTAGGCATCCGTTTCATCACACGCTCAAAAGCTTCCAGCAGTGCAGAAACTGAGACGTCCTCAAATTCCGGATCAGCTTCCTCAGTATCTGCGACCAGTTCTACATTTTCCGGACGTTGAAAAACGTCCCGTCCCAAAATATCGAGCGAACTTAGTTCAAATGCCGCGTCCTTGTAATGCTGATATTCCAGTAAACGGCGTCTTAAAATTTCTTCCGGATCTTCTTCTTCAAAATCTTCAATTTCAACCGGAGACTTAGGCAGCAAACTACGTGACTTAATCAAAATCAACATCGCTGCAATTTCTAAAAATTCACCTGCTAAATCTAGATTGATCGATTGGAGTTGTTCCAGGTATTCCAGATAGGACGCAGTTAATTCAGAAAGACGCACCTCTGCAATTGAGACTTCTTTTTTACGGATGAGATGGAGCAGCAAATCAAGCGGTCCCTCAAACAAGGGGATCTTGATTTCCAGAGGATTTTCCGGATTCGGAAAAATTGAGGATTGCTCTATGTTATTAGACTGAAATTCCATTGTTTCCATACTCATCCATGAGTGGAGGTTAGGGTGTTTTTATTCCGTGACCATCTCTGCTTTTTCAGAAAGTTCAGGAAGACCCATATCTTCCAGCACTTGATTGGATACTTTGTTAAGCTCTTTTGCTTTTTTGAAACGGGAACTGGCACGTTCATTAATTCTTTCCAAATCTGCTTTTGTACGGATAATGGTTGGACGAATAAAAATGATCAGGTTAATTTTTTCAAATTGATCTGTCTTGCTGCGAAACAACCAGCCTAGCAAAGGTAAATCCCCAAAACCTGGAATTTTGTCCTGGTCGCGTGCAATTTTTTCTTTGATCAAACCACCAAGTACAATAATTTCGCCATCTTCTGCAATCACGGAGGTTTTGATGGTACGTTTAAAAATCGTGATTGGGTTGGCTGTTGGATTCACAACATCACTTGACTCCTGGGCAATATCAAGTCGTATACTGTTTTTTCCACTGATCTGCGGTTTAATTTCAAGTTTAATACCAACTTCCTTAAATTGGTATTCTGTTGTGGTAATATTACTCGCGCTGGTAATAGTTTTTGGTGAAACAGGTACTACAGAGACAACATTAATATTTGGTACTTCGCCCTCCTGAGGATTGTTAATAATCATCAATTGTGGATTTGCGAGGACATTTACGTCATTATTGTTTTGGACTGCTTTAACAAATGCTCCGAAGCTAAAAAATTCTTTTCCTCCAATACTGATTGTGTTTCCGTTCAAGACTCCAATTGTTGAGCTATCGGCAGCAATTGCCGCAGTTCCTCCTGTGGTGGCGTCTCCAGTGAAAGCACCTCCATTTGGAAATCCACCCGTAATTATTCGGCCACTGTTAGTCGCACCGGCGGCTTTCCAATTGATACCTAAATTTAAACTTTTTGAAAGCGTAACTTCCATCACAAGCGCTTCCACATAAACCTGCATTCTTGGTACATCAAGCTCAACTATAATCTGATCCAGAGTTTTGAAGGCATCAGCCGGTGCAAAAATCAAGAGAGAATTCGTCGCTTCATCAGCACTTATTGAAATTTCTGACTGTGCTCCTGAAGCTACTGTTTTAGGCTGTGCTGTTGTTTCGATCAGCGGTTTTTCATCCTTCCGTGCAACCTCAGTGATTTTACCTGTAACTTCTTTGAGCAGAGCAGCCATGTCTTTTGCAACTGCGTGCTGCAGATGGTAAAGTTTAAAATTACTGTGAATTTTCCCACTGTCCTGGTAGACATCGAGTTGTTTAACCAGGGATAGTATACCCTCGATCTCTATACGTCCTGCGATAATAATCAGGGAATTCAGACGTTCCTCTTCAATAATTTTCACTGGACTTGCCTTGGCGGTGTTTCCTTCCCCTTTTCCGGCAACCACTTTATCCGCGAATATTTTTGTCAGCAGATTTGCCATCCGTTTGGCCGATGTGTTTTCGAGCGGGATTAATTTTAGTTGCGTCTCTCCGGAAGTACCTTGTTCAGTGTCTAGTTTTGAAATCAGTTGAAGAACTCTATCGGTTGCTAAACGATCCGCAATGATGATCAACGCGTTCAATCGTGGTTCAGCAATTATTTTAACCGGACTGCCTGAAGCGGTTTTCCCTTCACCTTTTCCTGCAACCACTTTATCCGCGAATATTTTTGAAAGCAAAGGTGCCAGTATTTTGGCTGAAGCATAGTCTAATTGCTGCAGCATTATTTGACGGTTCCCCCGCGGAATATCAAGTTGATCTACCAGATCAATTATTTGCCCAGTTGTTACTGGGTTAGCAATAATTATCAGTGCATTAAAAGGTGCAAAGGGTACTATTTTGATTGAAGTCGTTTTTGGAAAAACAGTAGTAATGAGGGGAACCAGCTTTGCTGCATCAGAATATTTCAGTTCATGAATAGTTGTTTTTGCACCTTCAACAGGCACATCAACTTTTTCAATCAATTCAATAATTTCTTCAGTGGTATTACGGTTTGCGACGATAAACAATGAATTCAAACGTGTCTCTATCAGTAGTTTGAATTTAGTTGGCTTGCCGTTACGTACTAGATTTGAAAACAATTCAGAAACTGTTTTGTGAATTTCTGTGACATCGTTGTGAATTATCTGCTGTAAAGTGACAATCTGCTCCACACCTTCAGGCACGGAAGTGTCCAGCATATCAATGAGTTCCACAATACGGCTGACGTTGGATTCGGAATCGATTACTATCAACATATTCATCGGCTCATAAACGAGCAACACTCCTGTCTTGGAAAAAATTGGCTGTAATGTTGCCTGTATTCCCTTGAGGTCTGCGTGAAAAATAGGTATCAGACGCATAACATAGTTACCGCTTTTTCCGTTGATTTTTCCGCCATCATTTGAAATTGGTAAACGGGAAAAACGAGCGTCCGCCGTAGGAATTATCTCCACGACTTTACTCTCTTTTTTACGTACCATTGCCAATCCCTGACTGGCGAGAATTTTTTCAAAGAAGAAAAAAGCGTCTTCCGGAGTTACTTTGAAATTACGCGGGGCCGTGATTGACATTTGCCCACGCATATTTTTTTCTTCATAAACAAAAACTGTTCCGGTATTTTCCGAAATTATTTTGATGAATTCTTTGAGGATAATTGTTTGAGGCAGGTTGATGCTAACCTTTGAACCGCTGCTTTTTTTTGCCGCATGCAGTTCTACAGGTTGATAAATGTTAAACAGTAAGAGGCTCAGTAAAATAAATCCGGACAAGCAGGAATGTTTCCGGAAAGGCTTCGATTTTGAGCTAAAAAAGAAAGTCATGTATGTGTGGTTTTAAAATACTTTTAAATTCAGGATAGTTTATTTTTTGAATTCAGTATCCAGTCTGCACGTTCCAAATCTGCAGGAGTAGTGATTTTTATGTTCTGCGCTTCACCTTCAACTGTTGCAATAGTGCCTCCGCTTTTTTCAACTAATGACGCATCATCAGTAACTGTCCAGTTGTTTTCGACAGCCAGCATTGAAGCATACAGAAGTTGTTCAAAGAGAAATCCTTGTGGTGTCTGCACAGCAAATAATTCACTGCGCTCCACAACTTCAGTTTTTTCCTGAGTAATCCGTCGTATTGTGTCCACCAGAGGTAAAACCGGAATTCCTGCTCCGTATTCATTGGCCGCTACCAAAACACGGTCTATCAATTCCGTACTGCAAAACGGCCTGGCTCCATCATGCACCAGCACAATTTCCGGAAACGGTTTTTCCTGCAAAACCTTGAGTAATGCATTATGCACAGAGTCTTGACGGCGCTTTCCGCCTTCAACCAAAACAACTTCCTTTGGGATAATTTTTTCAAAAACACTGCGGTCCTGAGAAGCAACGGTCAAAAAAATCTTCCGAATTCCTGGGTGTTTTAAAAATGGTTCAAGGCTAAACTCAAGTATTGTACTTGTTCCTAAAGGAAGAAGCAATTTATTGTGTTCCTCCCCCATGCGGGTTCCTTGACCTGCTGCAACAATCACTACTACTGCATCCACGTTAGTTATTCATGCTGAATGTGTAAAGTTTATTGGTTCCACGGATAAGCTGTAACCTTGATGCTATTAGTTTAGCATCTTCTACATGATTTTTCGCTTGGTACCAAATGTCACGGTTTTCGTGCTTTTAAGAGGTTAAGCTAGATTGCTAAGATTATAAATGGAAAAAATATTTTACAAATATCTCAACTGCTAAGGCTAAGAAATATTGCTGCTAAAAGTCCAGATAAAACGAGGAATAATTTAATGTTACAAATTGAAAATAATATCAGACTTGTAAAAAAAAACACACAAACTAAACTATGTAAGGAGAGTATAGAGGAGGCTCACTGATTTATGTGAGTAATGTAAGTTGAAAGACCAACAGTTAATAAACCAATTTCACTTAAGGAAGTAGAAAATATGTCTGAAAAAACAGCATTCATCGGCCTCGGCGTAATGGGTTATCCTATGGCAGGATTCTTAGCCAAAGCCGGACACAAAGTTACAGTCTATAACCGCACCACAGCAAAAGCTGAAAAATGGGTGAAAGAATATGGTGGTGAGTTGGCATTAACGCCTGCGGAAGCAGTAACAGGCGCGGATTATGTTTTTGCCTGTGTGGGTAACGACGATGATCTACGTTCCGTGACAACCGGAGATGCGGGTGCCTTTTCCGGAATGGCTAGCGGAACAGTGTTTGTAGATCACACCACTGCATCGGCCAAGGTCGCCCGTGAACTTGCGGATGCTGCACATAAACTGGAATGTACTTTTCTTGATGCACCTGTTTCCGGAGGACAGGCCGGTGCGGAAAATGGGGTGCTGACCGTGATGGTTGGTGGTGACGAAGAAAGTTTCGCAAAAGCAGAGCCACTTATTCAAAATTACGCCAAGATGATAAAGCTTTTAGGACCTGTTGGTTATGGTCAATTGACAAAAATGGTTAACCAAATTTGTATTGCCGGAACAGTACAGGGTTTGGCGGAAGGTATTCATTTTGCGAAGAAAGTCGGACTTGACGTTGAGCAGGTAATTGAAACAATCTCCAAGGGTGCAGCTCAATCTTGGCAAATGGAAAACCGTTACAAAACTATGAATGAAAATTTTTTTGATTATGGTTTTGCCGTTGATTGGATGCGAAAAGATTTGGGAATTGCCCTTGAGGAAGGCCGTTCCAACAAGGCACATTTACCTGTAACCGCACTGGTGGATCAATTTTATTCAGAAGTTCAGGCACTCGGTGGAAGCCGTTGGGATACTTCAAGTTTGATTGCCCGGTTAGAATCAATGAATAAGCAGAAAAAAAATTAAATAGTGGAGAAAAGTTTGAATATATTTGCAGGAAAAGTCCTCATAGACGGTAACTGGCAAGATCCTCAGTCCGGAGAAACACTGCCGGTAATGGATCCTAGTGACGGCAGCGAGTTTGGACGAATTGCCAGCGGTTCAGCCGTAGATATTGACCTCGCAGTTCAGGCCGCACAAAATGCGATGGATGGTGAATGGGGTAAAACTATTCCTGTGGAGCGTGGCCGACTCTTGCAAAAGTTGAGTGCACTGATTTTGGAACACGAAGATGAGTTGACAGAAATGGAAGCTCGTGATGTAGGAAAACCATTAACTCAAGCCCGTGTGGATGTAAAAGCCTGCGCACGGTATTTTGAGTTTTACGGCGGTGCCGCAGACAAGGTGCATGGTGAAACAATTCCTTATCTTGAAGGCTATACTGTGCTGACACTCCGTGAACCACACGGTGTGACCGGGCATATAATCCCTTGGAATTATCCACTCCAAATTATTGGCCGCACAATCGGTGGGGCTTTGACAATGGGTAACGCCTGTGTACTTAAACCAGGCGAAGAAGCTTCACAAACTGCGTTGATGGTCGGGGAATTAGCCAGACAAGCAGGATTCCCTCCGGGAGTTTTTAACATAGTTCCGGGACTTGGCGAAGAAGCAGGAAATGCTCTCATACATCATTCCGGAGTTAAGCACCTTTCTTTCACAGGTTCCACTGAAGTTGGAGCTTTGGTTCAACAAGCTGCCGCAAAAAACGCAGTTCCGGTGACATTGGAACTTGGCGGAAAATCACCACAAGTCGTTTTTGCAGACGCTGATTTGGAAAAAGCACTGCCTTTTCTGGTAAACGCCAGTATACAAAATTGCGGACAAACCTGTTCTGCCGCAAGTCGGTTGATAGTTGAAAGTTCAATTTACGAAAAATTGATGAACCGTTTAGCAGAAAGGTTCAAAGAGCTACGTGTCGGTCCTGCATTCCGTGATTTAAATTGCGGACCGTTGATCAGTCCGGAACAAAAAAATCGTGTGGAAAAGTATATAAATCAGGCAAAAGCCGACGGTTTAAATATTTCCGCAGAAGGAAAAATTATGGAAGATGCACCGGCGGAAGGGAATTATGTAAAACCAATGTTGATCCGTGATGTGCCTCCTGAACATGCAGTGGCGCAGGAGGAATTGTTCGGGCCTGTACTTGCGGCAATGCCGTTTTCCAGCGAGGAAGAAGCAGTGAAGCTGGCAAACGGAACTCCTTTTGGTTTGGTTTCCGGAATCTGGACGAATGATGGTGCGCGTCAGTTCCGGGTAGCAAAAAGGATTAAATCCGGTCAGGTATTTATCAACAATTACGGTGCAGGAGGAGGAGTCGAGTTGCCTTTTGGCGGAGTGAAACTCAGCGGTCACGGTCGTGAAAAAGGGTTTGAAGCACTTTACGGTTTTTCTGTTACCAAAACAATTGCTATACAACATGGAGTATGAAATGCGCTTAGAAAATAAAATCGCCGTTATCACCGGTGCAGGTTCAGGATTCGGTAAAGGTATTGCCATTCGCTTTGCCGCAGAAGGCGCAAAGGTAGTCATCGCGGATATTAACCTCGAGTCAGCAGAAAAAGTAGTTGCGGAAATAGGTGAAGCTGCCATCGCGATTGAGGGTGATGTCAGTCAGGATGGTGACGTTTCATCCATGTTTGAACGCACTCTCAAGCATTTTGGACGCGTGGATATTCTGGTTAATAATGCCGGAACCACCCACCGTAATAAACCAATGACAGAAGTCACTGAGGAAGAATTTGACCAGATTTTTGCGGTCAATGTTAAATCCGTTTTTCTGACTGCAAAACACGGTGTTCCGCTGATGAAAAAACAGGGACATGGTGTGATCCTGAATGTAGCTTCAACCGCGGGGCTGCGTCCACGTCCGGGGCTGGCATGGTACAACACCTCAAAAGGTGCGATGATCACTGCCACAAAAGCCATGGCGATTGAGCTGGCAACATTTAAAATTCGCGTCAATGCAATCAATCCTGTGGCAGGAGAAACGGGAATGTTGCATCTTTTTATGGGAGAAGACACTCCTGAAAAACGGGCTCAATTTGTTTCCAGTATTCCTTGGGGACGTTTAAGTCAACCTGAAGATATGGCAAATGCTGCACTCTTTTTGTGTTCTGAAGAAGCTGATATGGTAACGGGAACCTGTATGGAGGTTGACGGCGGACGCTGCATTTGAGATATTTCTGCAGAAATACTTTTTATGCCTGAATCACTTTTGATCATCACCGGAAATTGAAGCTGCCAATTTTCATAATACTGTTAATTTAACTGTAAAAATTTTGATGCCTGACGCTAATAAAATGACTGTCGCCTGTCTCGATTTTGAAGGTGTTTTGATTCCTGAAATATGGAAAGGATTGGCACGTCTCAGCGGGATTGATGAGCTGAAACTCACCACACGAGACATTGCAGACTATGATGAGTTGATGCGCTACCGTTTGAAAATTTGTGATCAGCACAAGCTGACACTTCATGACATTCATCAAGTAGTGGAACAAATGGATCCGCTGGATGGTGCATTTGAATTTTTAAACTGGTTAAGAAAACGTAATGAAGTGGTAATACTTTCTGATACTTTCAGAGAATTTGTTGAACCTTTATTACATAAACTGCAGCACCCGACTGTATTTTGTCATTCGCTGAAACTCGATGATGATTTGCGAATTGTGGATTATTGCCTTAGACAAAAAGACCAAAAAAGACATGCAGTAAAAGCGTTAAAAGGCTTGAATTATCATATAGTTGCAGTCGGTGACTCGTACAACGATATCAGCATGCTGCAGGAGGCGGATCATGGAATCTTCTTTAGGCCAACAAAAAAAATTACAGGCGAATATCCGGATTTCCCCGTGACTCATGAATTTGACGCATTAAAAAACGAACTGGAACAGCTGAAAAAATAATGCGAAAAAACGAAAGCAGAGCTCAAAAAGGAGAAGGTAGGAAGCAAAAATTTACAGGAGACAGAAAAAGCCACTCCGCCAAAAAAGAAAGCTACCGGGAGAAGAGTCAGTTTAAAAGACACGAAAAGGAAAATGGTCGGTCATTTGCCTCAGCAAAAAAAGATGGGAAAGGACGAAAGACAGGCGCTTCCGGAAGTGACTTTCTTTATGGAATTCTTCCGGTGCTGGGTGCTTTAAGCCATCGACGTAGAAAACTGGATCACCTCTATTTGAAACAAGACGCTGATTCCTCCGAGCGTTTGAAAAAAATTCGGGTGCTTGCAGAACAGCATAGAGTTCCGCTGAGTGAAGTTCCTGTCAAAAAACTAGAGGAAATGTGTCCTGATGCAGTTCACCAGGGTGTGGTCCTGCGTTGCGGTGCCTTGCCCTTCTCTTCTCTCTCCGATCTTCCGCAAAGTGCTGAAGGTCAATATCCCTTGATTGTCGTGCTGGACCAAATCGAAGATCCCCATAATCTTGGTGCTATTCTGAGAACATGCGGTTTTTTTAAAGTGAGTGGCGTGGTCGTGCCTCAGGACCACACTTCCGGCTTAACTGCAGTGGTGGCTAAGGCTTCAGCAGGAGTTTCGGAATGGTTCCCGGTGATCTCTACCCCGAACCTTGCCAGATTTCTTCAAGAACAAAAAGCTAAAGGTTTTTGGGTGATAGGACTCGCCGGAGATGCTACTGAAAGTGTGGCGGATTTCGTGCCTGACAGACCGCTGATTCTTGTGCTGGGTAATGAAGGAAAAGGTATGCGCCGTCTCAGTCGTAAACATTGCGACTGGCTGGTGAGTATCCCGGGCAATCCTGAAGTATCTTCATTAAATGTCAGCAATGCCGCAGCAGTTGTACTCTTTCATTTGCAGAACCAGCCTCAAATCTCCTAAACAAAATCCCCGACCTAATTCCCTGCCTGGATATTTTGCAGGGATATTGCACTACGAAAAACCTCACGCCAGTAGAGTGAAATTGACAGTTTATCTGCCTGCTTAATTTTCCTGCAGATTTGATATTGCTGTGCGTCGAATAATTGAAGCCTAAAAATTTTATAACTAAAATAAAAATTCAAATATGCCGCGTTTTAGTCTGGAAACTGCTTTAAAAGTCAGGGAGCGTCTGGAAAAGCTCTACCAGAAAGCACTGGCGGAACAAGTACAGTTGGAGCAACAGCATCGAGACAGAAAAAAACTGATGCAGGAGGCTCTAGATGTTCATAACAGTGATTTAGACAAAGCTAAAGCAGAAGGTGTGACGATAAATCAGCTGTTAATGGGTGGAAATTTTCAGCAACGAATCAAACAGCACCTTGAACTTACTCAAACTCAACTCAATGAGCAGTTGGAAATAGTGGAATTGAAACGTCATGAGTTGACTCAAGCAACTCAAAAGAAACGTGTGCTGGAAATTTTAAAGGAAAAAGAAATTGAAAAATTCAAAGCAGAAACTGAACGTCTTGATCGTTTGGAAGCGGATGAAATTGCCCAGAATTATCGACGGGATATTCAAAGTTAATAAAAATATTGCCCAATTATAAATAATTATCGTACATATCAATATTGTTTCGTAACAGGAATATCATGCATAAAATATTAAATATTATTAATGATTACAAGTTCTTATATTTATTTATTGGATTTGTCTTGTTGGCAAGGCCCGCTTATAGCATACCAACAAGCATCGATGAATTGAAACAATCCTTCGGTACGCTCTGCGCAGATTACGGACTTGATTTTTGTGCGGTTGAAGCAGATGTCAAAAACAAAGCAAAGAAACCTCGAAAGTTTACAGAGACCGAAAAAAAGATTCTAACCAGACTTGCGGAACAACAGGATCGCTTGAGTTTAAGGAGTTTGGAACTGGACCGCAGAGAAGGACAGCTTAAAACTCTGCAGGAGGATATTCAACGTCAGGTTAGCCAGTTGGATAAACTCCAACAGAAGATTGAAAAAGATATCATTAAAAAGAAAACTCAGGATGATGCGCAATTAATAAAGGCAGTTGCCTTATATTCAAAGATGGATGCAGGCATTGCAGCACAATCGTTGGCAAAATTGGAGAGAAAAATTGCCGTCAACATTCTGAAACAAATGAAAGAAAAACAGGCATCTTTGATACTTTCCAGTATGGGCGCGGCTGAATCAGCCAGCATTATTGAAGAGATAACAAGAAAAAAATGAGATAGTTATGATGGAAGCAATTGGACAAAAAGCGGTTATACCGGTAATTGACGAGGCCGTAGCGGCAACTGAGTTTGGAATGGATTCTGGAGAGAATGGTGAAAACAAAGTTTTTGATGCTACTCTTGAACAAATGCTGGCGGAACTTCCACTTGATGAAAAACTGCTCGAGGAACTTCTTGATGAAGATGGCTTGTCTGCGTCACTCAATTCAGTTCTTTTGACTCAAAACCAACTTGAACCGGAAATTGCTGATACAGATTTTGGAATTGTAAATAATTCAAATATGCCTTTGGATCTGCTCGCAGATGATCTTTGGAGCGAGGATGTGTCTTCTTTGCAAACTCAGGTTTTGAAAAAATCGACTCCGATTTCAGCAGAAATGATTGAGGTGCTTGATCCAAGATTTACGGTTGATGGGAGCAAATTTGATGTTCTGCCTGTAAGTGGAATCGCCGAGACAGGGCTTCAGTCTTTACTGGGGGATTCAACGGCTGAGTCCACAGATCCTTTACTACAAGCGGTATTTCATCAAGTTAAACCCCTCGGAAATGGAGCAGAAATTTCTGTACAAGAACAACAGCAGTTGAGCAGGTCAACCCCGCTTGCAATAGAAGCTGAGCTATCCACAAGTGACCTGCAATCTATTCTGCAAAAAACAGCCAGCCAGTCAGTTTTAGCTGAAGGTGGACTTGGAATTTCAAAAAGTGAATTACCGCCGGAATTGCAGCCAAACTCTAATCAAAAGCTTCAGGGAAATAATGTTCTTGCTCAGGATCTTAGTTCAATTCTTGAAAATCAGCAAAACCTTAAAAGAGGCGATGTACCTTTAACTCCGGAACAAATAAAAGCGGCGGAAA
>JABGPG010000108.1:0-4266 GCA_018645085.1 Deltaproteobacteria bacterium | reverse complement strand
AACCTTAAAAGAGGCGATGTACCTTTAACTCCGGAACAAATAAAAGCGGCGGAAAGTCTTCAAGTTGTAGAAAAATTTAAAACAAATGATGCACTGCAGACTACAGAGAAGTCTCAAGTTGCTAAAGAGTTCCAGAGTGGAACCAGAGAAAAAGCAGTTGAAGGCTTACAGACGTCTGAGAAATTTCAGCTTGCGGAAGAATTTAAAAGCGGAGCAAAAACAAAACTGGAAGCTGGTTTTCAAGCTACTGAAAAATTTAAATTAGCAGAAGAACTTCAAAGTGGAGGGAAAACAATAACTGCAGAAAATTTACAAAAGGCAGGAGTAGAGAGTACGGCAGATGCTTCAGCAAAGGTATCGGAACAGACTTCAAATCAGTTTAGAACATTGACCGTAAAAGACACTCAACTTTCTGGCAGTTCGAAATCTTCAGCGGACACGGTTTCGCCTGCAGGGATGAACTCATTAGCGGAAGTTTCCGGAACTTCAATGGTCAAAGGAACTGCCACAAATACTTCAGCGGAACCTTTACGCGGTGCGGATCTGCCTTTTAACATGGAGCAGGTAGTGAGTCGAGTCAGGATTCTGCGCGGCAATGGTGTTGAAGAAATGACTCTGCGTTTGCATCCGGAAGATCTGGGACAAATAACTGTGAAAATTCGGCAATCCGGAGCTGAGCTCTTGATTGATATGCGTGTTGATAATCCTCAAGCAAAACTATTAGTGGAGGCTGGATTTGATGCACTGCGCAGCAAATTTTTGGATCAGGAATTTTCTTATCAGGATTTAGCCCTTAACGTTGACATCAACGAACGAGATTCACAATTCAGCGGTGATCGGAAAAATTATAAATTCGAAGAGGACATGAACTCAGCGGAAAGAGGAAAAAATGAAGAAATTGCGGAAGTTGAAGAAACACCGCGTGTTATTAACCGGAATGATTCCGGACTAAACCTATACGTCTGAGCAAAGGTAATTATGCAAACCGGAAACAATGTTGAACAAGCCCTGCAGATCAATGCGACCAGTCTGCGTAACCGTGCGGCTAAAAGCAGCAATGACGGTAAAGAACTGGGGAAACAGGACTTTCTTAATTTACTGATGACACAAATGGCGAATCAGGATCCGATGAATCCCATGGACTCAGAAGGAATGATGCAACAGTTGGCATCCCTGGGAACAGTAGAACAGTTACAGAATCTCAATAGCCAGACTGCAAAGATGATGGAAATCCAGCAAAACATCGCACGCTCCACAATAGGAAACTTGTTGGGTAAAGATGTGGAAGTTGGCGCAAAGGAAATACCTTTGAACAACGGTGATACTATTCCTGTAACTTACAAGCTGGAGGGCATTGCCGAACGTGTGATGCTGCTTGTGCATGATTCAACAGGTGAAATGATCCGTGAAATAAACCTCGAAAGCAGAGCACAGGGCGCTCATGAATTTGCTTGGGATGGACGTGATAATGACGGTGACATGATGCCGAATGGAAACTACAGCTACAATGTGTTCGCCAGAACAGACGGCGGAGAAGAGGTTGGGGTTACACTTACCAAGTCCGGACAAGTTTCAATGGTACGTTTTGAAGGAAGTGATCCGCTGCTGAAAATCAATGGCGAGTGGGTACAGGCGAAGGAAATAGTTGGCATGGGTAATAAATCTAAATTACGTTATCAAAGCGCGGTACCTCTGCCTGCCAGAACAGAACTTATGACACGTAAAACTCCAGTATGGAGTTCAAAGGATTCAGAATAAGAACGGTTGAACCTGGGAGTTCAACTTCAAATGAATAGTTTCTAACTCTTAACTATTTTCATCATATCTATGCGAAACGATGGAGTGTATCGCCTGATATATTTTCTAATATTGTTTAAGGAGAAATAATATGGCGTTACTTGGATCATTAAATACTGGGGCCAGTGGGGTAAAAACTCAGGGCAAAACCATGCAGGTTGTTGGTAATAATATTGCCAACGTTAATACATTTGGATTTAAACGCAACAGTGTTGCTTTTGAAGACTTGATGGGAAATGCCTGGCCACAAGGTGCTGCTTTCACCAAAGCCAGCAACGGCGTGAAAATTGGTGGTGTAGAGATGGACTATTCTCAGGGTGCCTTTGAAACTACAGCTCTCAGTACAGATTTGGCGATTGCGGGAGGAGGATTTTTTACAGTCGTTAATCCGAGCACAAATAATGAATCATATACACGAAACGGTCAATTTTCATATGACAAGGAGGGCTTTCTATCCACCCTGCGTGGAGGACGTATACAAGCTCTGAAAGTGGACAGGGTTACAGGAGAAAGTAAAGGTATCCCCGGTGCGTTGCAAGTCCTGGGACTTGTAGATGCACCTCAGCCAACCGGAACAGGACTTAAAGGGACGGGAATTAAGCTTGCAGCGAATCTTGATGCCAACGCTTCAGTCAAAGATGTTCCAGTTGATCCGACTAATGTGACGGACAACATGTATAATTTTGCTACTTCAACCACTGTTTATGATGCTTTGGGTAATACTCATGCTGCAACTGTTGCGATGAGAAAACGTCCAGACCTGCCTGAGCAAATTGATCCGGGCACCGGTCAGCCTATCGCAGGAACCGGTGTAAGTAACCAGTGGGAATACTACGTTATGTTTGATGGCGCTTCTTTAGGTCAAGTGCCTGGTACTATGGTTGCAGTAGGTGGCGGATTCATGCAGTTTACGGATGACGGGAAATTAATTGCCGCAACCGGTGGTTCTTTCGAAGCACAACCGGGAGGAGTTGATCCGGACGGGAATCCTTTACCAGCAGGACCACCACGTTTAATTCCACAACCAGTTGACCCTGACACGGGTGTTCCACAATTCGCAATTCCATTTGGTGGAGGCGCACCTTTAGTGATCGGGCTTCATCTAGGAGATGGCTTTAATCCAGATGATCCTACAGATCCAAGATCAGGTTTGGATGGGATCACTCAGTTTGCCGGACATTATAACGTACTTCGGACAAGTGCTGACGGAAATCCGGCAGGTACTTTGGAAAGTATTTTTCTGGAAGATAACGGTACAGTAAACGGAGTATTTGACGCAGGATATACACGTTCAATTGGCAGAATCGTTTTGACTAAATTCGATAATCCAGGAAAACTTGCTCAGGTTGGTGAAAACATGCTTGTTGAAACCTTAGGTTCCGGAAAGAAAGTGACGGGTGAGGCAGGTACTGCGGGATTAGGTGAAATACGTAGTAAAAGTTTGGAACAATCAAACGTTGATCTCTCCCAGGAATTTGTCAAAATGGTAGAAACACAACGTGCCTTTCAAGCAAGCGCTAAAACAGTGACTACTTCTGATGAGATGATTCAGGATCTGATCAACATGAAGCGTTAATTCATTAATGTTATGAGGGCCGCATTCGGCCCTCATGATTCGCTTTTCCGTAATTTACTCTTCGTTTTCTTCTTTTTATTTCCCTTTTTTCTCTGCTTCTTGCTTGCGAAGCTGATAATTCCAGTTGTAAAAGACTTGATCCAGTCCTAAAAAGTATGAAATTCACCACTTTTGAATAACGCTTAGTATCAGCAGCTTTGTGGGTTTGCAGAGCAAAGCAGCCCAACTCCACTTTGTCCGACAGCATGTTTTTGTAAGCTATTTTTTATGCAACAGCCAATTGATGTACTTCTCTGTATATTTTATTAGCTATAGTATCCTCTGCAATATCAAGATCATAATCCATCTGAAGCCCAAGCCAAAAAGATGCAGAATTCCCAAAATATGTCGAGAGACGCAATGCCGTGTCTGCGGTAATACTTCTCTTGCCGTGGACAATCTCGTTTATCCTCCGAGGAGAAACTTGAAGATCACGTCCAAGTTGGTTTTGGCTGATTTTCATCGGTTGTAGAAATTCTTCATTGAGAATTTCTCCTGGATGTACTGCTACTATTTTTTTCATCTTTTCACCTCAATGGTAGTCTACGATTTCGACTTGGTATGCATGACCGTTTTTCCATTCAAAACAGATTCTCCATTGTCGATTAATTCGGATACTGTATTGTCCTTTTCTTTTTCCTGATAATGGCTCAAGTTGATTTGATGGAGGAATGTTTAAATCCTGAATAGACGAACTCCTATTCAACATTCTGAGTTTTCGAAAGGCAATTTGCTGAATATCGGCAGGTAATTTCTTTGAAAATTGCCTACCAAATACTTTCTTAGTTTCTTTGCATTTAAAATCTTCTATCACGACTATTACACTCTATAACACATAACGTTATCCGTCAAGA